>NZ_JAVFVX010000106.1:0-26162 GCF_033441795.1 Streptomyces sp. ADMS
CCCCCCGACCGGCCACACCATACGAATCAACGACCCGCGAAGTACGGGTCTAGGCAGGGTCAGCTCTGGACGAACTCCAGCAGATCGGCGTTGAACGCCTTCTCGAAGTCACCGACCAGGCCGTGCGGGGCGCCCGGATAGACCTTCAGCGTCGAGTCCTTGACCAGCTGCGCCGTCTTCTCCGCCGAGGCGGCGATCGGCACGATCTGGTCGTCGGCGCCGTGCGCGATCAGCGTCGGTACGTCGATGCGTGCGAGGTCCTCGGTGAAGTCGGACTCCGAGAACTGCTTGACGCAGTCGTAGGCGGCCTTGAGCCCGACCTGCATGCTCCACATCCAGAACGCGCGGCGCATACCCTCGGACGGGGCCGCGTCCGGCCGGTTGAAGCCGAAGAAGGCCTCGCTGAGGTCCCAGTAGAACTGCGACCGGTCCGCCTCGACGCCCGCACGGATACCGTCGAAGGCCTCCAGGGGCGTGCCCTCGGGATTGGCGTCGGTCTTCAGCATCAGCGGCGGCACCGCGCCCAGCAGCACGACCTTGGCGACCCGCGCCGTCCCGTGCCGGCCGATGTAGCGGGTCACCTCGCCGCCGCCGGTCGAGTGCCCGACGAGGATAACGTTGTCGAGATCCAGCGACTCGATTAGTTCGGCCAGGTCGTCCGCGTACTGGTCCATGTGGTTGCCCTGCCAAGGCTGCGCGGAACGGCCGTGCCCGCGCCGGTCGTGCGCGATCGCCCGGAAGCCGTTCTCGGCGACCAGTCGCGTCTGACCGTCCCACGTGTCCGCGTTCAGCGGCCAGCCGTGGCTGAACACCACCGGCTGCCCCGTGCCCCAGTCCTTGAAGAAGATCTCGGTGCCGTCGGAGGTGGTGAACGTGCTCATGGGGTGTCCCTTTCACATGGTCGGACGAAAGCAGGCGCGCCAGGGTGGCGCACCGAAGCGGCGGGCAGGGATCAGACGAAGCGGCGGACGAACGGCAGTGCCGTGTCCGCGACCTCCTGGCAGCCGTGGTCGATGGTCAGCGCGTGACCCCGGTCCTCGATCTCGATGATCTCAGTGACGCCGGGGTTGTGCCGCTGCTTCTCGTAGGAGGCGTTGGTGATCGCCCAGGGCACGGTGTGGTTTTTCTCGCCCGAGATGATCGGCAGTGGCCCCGGTCGGGGTTCTCCGTGGCGACCTTCGCCTCGTTCCACGGGTTGAAGTTGGCCGCGGCTGCCTGGAAGAGGGGCGCGCCGGGCGTCGGCACCGCGAAGGTGTCGTACAGCTCCCTGGCCTCCTTCTCGTCGACCGCGTTGGCGAACGAGTACCGCAACTGGTCATGGGCGAGCGGCACGGCACGGTTGCGGTTGGGCGGGTCGCTCAGGACGGGCGTCGCTGCGCGCAGCGACGAGAGCGGCAGCGGTAGGACGCCGCGGAAAGGCGCCGGATCGATCGCCACGGACACGGCGGACCGGCCGCGCCCGGCGAGGATCCGCGCCAGCAGTCCGCCGAACGAGTGACCGACGATCGCCGGCTTGCGCGTGAGCGAGCCGATCAGCTCCTCCAGATGGTCGGCGATCTGCCCGACCGTCTTGCCGGCGAACACTTCGGGGTGTGCGTTGGCTTCCTCGACCGTCTCGGGGTCGTCGGGCCACGACAGGGAGACCGGCGCGAACCCGGCGTGCTCGAAGTGCGTGACCCAGCGGTCCCAGCTGCTCGCCAGCAGCCACAGGCCGTGGACGAAAACGACCGGTGTGCGATCGGTGGCGTTCGCCCGCTCGATCTGCTGTGCATCGTTCGAGGTCATGCCACGACGCTGTGCGCCCACGGCCTCCGGGGAATCTGTCAGCTGACTGCATCTGCCGCCCACCCGGTACGACTCACCGGCCGCCGGCGGTCCTTACCTGAGTCGGAGTGTGCTGTACAGGGCGCCGATCAGTGCCATCTTGCGCGGGTCGTCGGCGATATGGGGTCCCATGCGGTTCATGACATACCCCAGCGACACGCCCGCATCCGGGTCGGCCAGCCCGCACGAACCGCCGAAGCCGTCATGGCCGTACGCCCGCGGATTCGGCCCGTACGAGCCGTTGGCGCCGCTCAGCCACAGCCCGAGCCCGATCTCCGTCTCGTGGGCGAAACCCGCGCCGAGCACCAGGTCACGGCAGCTTCCCTGCCCCTCGCGCACCCGTTCGGCCGCCTCGGGGGAGAGGACGCGCTGTCCGCCGTACGAGCCCTGTCCGGCGAAGACGCCGTACAGCGCGGCGACCGCGCGTGCCGTGCCGTGGCCGTTGGCCGCAGGTATTTCGGCGGCCCGCCACTCGGGGCTGTTCGCCTCGGCGGCGCCCGCGAGGGGATTGGCCAGGGCGGCGATCGCGGCGGGCGTCAACTGGGCGAAGATCGCGGCCTGTTCACTGTTCGAGGCGACAGGAGGCTGCACCAGCTCGGCGGCCCGCCCGGCCTCCTTCTCCGGCAGCCCGATGGTGAAGTCGAGGCCCAGTGGCCCGGTCACCTCCCGCTCCAGGAAGGCGCCCGGCAACAGTCCCGACACCCGGCGCACCACCTCACCGACCAGGAAGCCGTACGTCAGCGCGTGGTAACCGGACCGCGTTCCCGGCTCCCACCAGGGCTCCGTCGCCGCCAGCCGGCGGGTCGTCAGCTCCCAGTCGTAGAGGTCGGTGAGCGAGTGCGGCACCCGCAGGCCGGACAGGCCCGACCGGTGTGACAGCAGATGCCGTACGAGCACGCCCTCCTTGCCGGCCGCCGCGAACTCCGGCCAGTACGCGGCCACCGGGGCGTCGAGGTCGAGCAGTCCCCGGTCGGCCAGGATGTGCGCGCACAGGGCCACCGGACCCTTCGACGTCGACCACACGTTGACAAGTGTGTCGCTCTCCCACGCGCGCGTGCGCCCCGCGTCGGCCCAGCCGCCCCACAGGTCGACCACCGTCTCGCCCCCGACCGTTACGGTCACCGCGGCGCCCAGCTCCCCGCGGTCGCGGAAGTTCTCCTCGAACGCCGTACGCACCGCCGAGAAGCGCGTGTCGCAGTCACCGTGAACGTGTGGCACGTGCTCGGACATGGGCCCTCCGTGGTCCGCCGGAACACCGGGCCACGACGCTGTGACCCGGCACCGCTGAACATACCGACTGGTCGGATCGCGCGGAAGGCATCGGAATCGACCAGTTCTGCCTCCAGGCATGTCAGGCGTACGAGCGCAGCCAGTTCACCTTCGTCGCCTCCTGGAACGGGCCGCCGCCCTCGTGGTCGTTGAAGTCGTAGACCTCGACCTTCTTGTCCTCGTGCGCCCAGGCGTTGAAGGCCGCGAAGACCGTGGACGGCGGGCAGGTCTGGTCCTCCAGGGCCGCCGAGAAGAGCGCCGGAGCCCGGCCGCGTGCCGCGAAGTGCACGCCGTCGAAGTAGGCAAGCGTGTTCAGCACGTCGGCGGTGCGGCCCCGGTGGGTCTTGAGGTAGCTGCCGATCTCACGGTAGGGATGGCGGTCCGTGAGGGTCGCCGCGCGCGGGAAGTCGCACAGGAACGGCACGTCGGGGGCGATCGCGACCAGGTCCGGGACCAGTCCGCCGACGGCGATCGTGATCCCGCCGCCCTGGCTGGACCCGAGGGCCACCGTGCGCGACGGGTCGACCAGCGGATGCGAACGGGCGGCCTCCACCGCGCGCACCGCGTCCGTGTACACCCGCCGGTAGTAGTAGTTCTCGGGGGCGTCGATGCCACGGGTCATGAATCCGGGGTACGAGGGTGCGTTGCCCACCGGGTCCGCCGTCCCGCCACCGCCGCCCCAGGCGCTGCCCTGGCCGCGGGTGTCCATGGCGAAGTGGGCGCGGCCGGTCGACGCCCACAGCAGGTTCTCGTGCGGCAAACCGCGCCCGCCGCCGTACCCGATGAACTCCACGACGACCGGCAGCGGCTCCGAGGCACCGGCGGGCAGCCGCAGCCAGCCCTTCACCGGATGGCCGCCGAATCCGGCGAACGTCACGTCGTACACGTCGACCGTGGTCAGACCTGTCTCCACCTGTTCGAAACGGGCGTCGAGGCCGTACTCGCGGGCCTCCTGGAGGGTCTTGGACCAGAAGGCGTCGAAGTCCTCGGGCTCGGCGGACGCACTGCGGTACTCGTGGAGTTCGTCGAGGGGGAGGTCGAACTGGGCCATGTAGAACCGCCTTTGTGGGGTGACAGCAAGCGATTGCGGATGATCACACCGTACGTGGGAGGGCCGACGACCCGCCAGGCCCCTCGAAGCCCGGACGAGGCTCGCGCCCCCCTGTGACCCCGCCCATGCCGACTGCTGCGGAACTGCTGGTCGGGGACGCCGAACCGCTTGTCGTGGACGGCGCGCGCGAGATCCCCGGCGGGTGGATGGCCGCCGGCGGCGTGCGGGTCACCGCCGTGGTCACCGCCGGGACCGAGCCCGAGGCCGGACGACCGTGCCGGCGGCCGGGACACTCATCACCCCGGGCCTGATCAAGCCGCACCACCACATCCACCGGAACCTCACGCGCTCCCACGCGCCCGCGCCTCGTCGTACGCCCACCGGGCCGTGAGCGCCCCGACCAGGGGCGCGCCGACGCACAGCACCAGCGGCGAGGAGCAGCGTCCACGCCTCCACGACATCCGGCCGGCGACGCGGCGGACCACGCCGCCGGCCGTACACCCGCGGTCCCCTTCGGGCGCCACCCGCCCGGCGTCGCGCGCGACACCGGCCGAACGGGAGCCGCGTACGAGGGCCCGCGCCCTCGTGGGCCCGGTACACCACCGCGGCCGTGTCCTCAGCCGAAGCGTTCGATCCGGATCCGGTCCACGGGCTGGCCCGCCGCCACCAGCAGCCGCGAGGCGTGCTCGGCGAAGGCGTTGGTCCCGCACACGTATGCCTCCCAGCCGCCACGCGGCTGCTCGTCGGCCAGCAGCCGCGCCACATGGGAGGCCGCCAGTCGTCCGACCGGGACACCCTCGGGCGCCCGGCGGGTGAAGACGCGAGTGGTCTCGGCCCCGTACTCCCGCGCGTAGATCAGCTCCTCGGGGCCGCGCGCCGACACCAGCAGCCGCAGCGGCACGGACAGTTCCCGCGTCCGGTGGTGCCGGATCATCGACATCAGCGGTACGACTCCGGAGCCGGCGCCGATCAGCAGCGCGGGACGGTCGCCCGGCCAGGCGAAGAATCCGCTGAGCGGGCCGCGCACCTCCACCTCGTCGCCGGGCTTGGCCACCGTGTGGAACCAGCCGGAGACCTCGCCGTCCTCGACATGGTCCAGGGTCAGTTCGATGTGTCCGGCGTCGTCCGGGGGCGAGGCGATCGAGTAGTGGCGCTGGGCCGTGTAGCCGTCGTCGGCGGTCAGCCGCAGCATCAGGTGCTGGCCGGGCAGATGACCCGCCCAGCCAGGCGCCGCGAACCGGAAGGTGGACGCCTGGGGTGTCTCCCGGCGGATCTCGGTGAGCGTGGCCGTCTGCCAGAGGGCCGCCGCCCGATTGCTCACGGCGATCCGGCCGGGCACCGCGAACGCGGACGAGGGGACAAAGGTCTCAGTCACCGGAGTACCTCTGTTCCTCCCACGGGTTCCCGCGCGCGTGATAGCCGTTCTGCTCCCAGAACCCCGGCTCGTCGTGATCGAGGAGACGCAGACCCGCGATCCACTTGGCGCTCTTCCAGAAGTACAGATGAGGCACCAGCAGCCGGGCCGGGCCACCGTGCTCGGCGGGCAGCGGCCGGCCCTCGTACTCCCAGGCGATCCACGCCCGGCCGCCGGTCAGGTCGGCGAGCGGGAGGTTGGTGGTGTACCCGGTGTGGGAGTAGGCGACGGCGTGGGTCGCGGACGCGCCGGGCCGCACCGCGTCGAGGAACGCGTCCAGGGACACGCCCCCGAAGCGCACCCCGAACTTGGACCAGCTCGTCACACAGTGGATGTCACCCTCGTACGCCGACGCGGGCAGCGCGTGGGCCTCGGCCCAGTCCCAGGTGCGCGGCTCGGCCACCAGGCCGTCGATCCGGAAGGACCAGTCCGGGGGCGCCAGATCGGGGGTGACCTCGGCGGACAGGACGGGCCAGTCGTCGCCCGCGTCGTACTGGCCGGGCGGCAACCCGGCGTTCTGGACGCGCGGGCGCCCGGTGAAGCCTCGGGTGACGTTCATCAGGGTGCGTGCCTCACGGTCAGGCCTGGTCAGTGCGTACGCGTACCACCGTACGGGGTCGCCGCGAAGGCCCCGGACCCCGGGCCCGCGGTGATCGTTGCGGTCGCATGCACCTTCTGAAGTCTCCGCGCCGGGAATAGCGTTCCCGTGACCGGGCTTGCCGTTGAGTGCCGGCTCTGGTGATCCGCACCGGTCGATCCGGCGCGAGCGAAGGAGAGTGGGAGCAGATGCCCAAGGCGTACGTCTTCACACGGTTCGGCGGTCCGGAGACCGAGGCGTTCGCCGACGTGGACCGGCCGCGCCCCGGTCCCGGACAACTGCTGGTGGCGGTGCGCGCGGCCGGTGTGAATCCCGTCGACTGGAAGCAGCGAACCGGCTACGCCCGCGCGGGCGGCTCGGCACGCGAGCTGCCAGCCGTCTTCGGCAACGAGGTCGCCGGGATCGTCGAGGAGGTAGGCGAGGGCGTCACCGGCTTCGCCGTGGGGGACGCGGTCTTCGGCAACCCGGCCGCCGGCGGTTACGCCGAGTACGCGCTGCTGCCCGTCACGGTGGCCGCGCCCAAACCGGCCGGCCTGTCCTTCACGGACGCGGCGGCCCTGCCCGTCGCGGCGGCCACCGCCTACGACGGCCTCCACCAGCTCGCCCTGCCCGAGGGCGCGACCCTGCTGGTCACCGGCGCGGGCGGCGGGGTCGGCTCCGCGATCCTCCAGATCGCCCGGGCCCGGGGGCTGCGCGTGGTCGGGGCGGCCGGCGACGGCAAGAAGGACTTCGTCGAGTCACTGGGCGCGGTGCACGTCCCGTCCGGCCCCGACCTGGCGGCACGGGTGCGGGCGACGGCCCCGGAGGGCATGGACGGCGTCTACGACCTCGTCGGCGGCGAGGTGCTCGCCGAGGCCGCGACCCTGCTGACCGACCGCACGAAGCTGATCACGGCGGGTGCGCCCGCGGACGTCGCGGAGCGGCTCGGCGGTGCCCGGGTCGCCCGCGCCCGCAACGCCGCCGTCCTGGAAGCGGTCGCGGACCTCGTCGTACGCGGCGACCTGAACCCGCATGTGACCCGCACCTTCCCCCTCGACCGGGCCGACGAGGCCCTGCGTACGGTCGAGGAGGGCCACGCGCGCGGCAAGACGGTCATCGTGGTCGAGGCGGCGGCCGACACCGGGGCCGGCGCATGAGCACGCCACACCCCCTCGACCACCCCGCGCTCGCCGCCCTCACCGGCCCGCACGCCCACTTCGCCGAATGGCGCGGCCGGATCGTGCGCTACCCCGTCGACGTGACGCCCTGGCTGGCCCTGCCCGCCGAACCGGACGACCGCGACTGGGCGGACCTCGCCGCACTCGCCGGTCCCGGGGCCGATGTGCCGCTGCTCGGTTTCCAGGGGCGAGTGCCGGACGGCTGGGACATCATGTTCCGCCTGGAGGGCGCGCAGTTCGTGGACGACGGACTGGACGCCGCCCCGGACCCGGAGGCCGTACCGCTCGGACCGGCGGACGTGCCCGAGATCCTCGACCTGGTCGCCCGCACCAGACCCGGCCCCTTCCTGCCCCGCACCATCGAACTCGGCCCCTACCTCGGGATCCGCCGGGGCGGCGCGCTCGTCGCGATGGCGGGGGAGCGGCTGCACCCACCGGGCTGGACCGAGATCAGCGCGGTCTGCACCGACCCCGCCGCCCGCGGCGATGGCCTAGCCACCCGGCTGATCCTCGCCGTCGCCCACGGCATCCGCACCCGCGGCGAGACCCCGTTCCTGCACACCGCCGCCGACAACACCGACGCCATCCGGCTGTACGAGTCCCTGGGCTTCCGGCTGCGCCGCACCACTGTGTTCATGGGCGCCCGGGTACCCGAACACCTCGGTGACGGGCGGGAGTTGGCGGTGTCATAACAGGGATGTCGCACAGTGCGACTTGGGGTGGGGGGGGAGGGCGTGGGCCCAACTGTTCGGGTAATGTGCCGTCCGGCTGCGGACCACCCCAGCCATACGTCACCTGGGAGGTGAGACCCATTACCGCTGTGTCAGGTCGGGTGCTCTCACCTCAAGGCAGCGCGGGCCGCCTCCGCTAGGCCACCGCGAGAGCGCCCTTCGGCTTCCGAAAGGCTCTCTGCTTCATGCCCTCCAGTTCTCCATCGCCCCACTCCTCTCCGGCCTCCGTCGCCGCCACCCTGCGCACGGCCGGCTGTGTCTTCGCCGAGGACGAGGCACGACTGCTGCTCTCCGCCGCCCGCGGCCCGGAGGAGCTGGCCGCCATGGTCGCCCGCCGCACCTCGGGCCTCCCCCTCGAACACGTCCTGGGCTGGGCCGAGTTCACCGGTCTGCGCATCGCCGTCGAGCCGGGCGTCTTCGTCCCGCGCAGACGCACCGAGTTCCTGGTCGCCGAGGCCCTCGCCCAGGCCCCGGACGCGTCCGTCGTGGTGGACCTGTGCTGCGGCTCGGGCGCGGTCGGCGCCGCGCTGGCCGCCGTACTCACCGGAGTCGAACTGCACGCCGCCGACATCGACCCCGTGGCCGTGCGCTGCGCCCGCCGCAATGTCGCCGGGTACGACGGCCACGCCCACGAGGGCGACCTGTTCGACGCCCTGCCCGCCGACCTGCGCGGCCGGGTGGGCATCCTCGCCGCCAACGTGCCCTACGTCCCCACCCAGGAGGTCGGCCTGCTGCCTCCGGAAGCGCGCGATCACGAACCCCTGGCCGCCCTGGACGGCGGCGGCGACGGCCTCGACGTGCTGCGCCGGGTCGCCGCGGGGGCACGCCATTGGCTGGCCCGCGGCGGCTGCGTCCTTGTGGAGACGAGTGAACGCCAGGCACCGTCGGCGATCGAGACCTTCGAGGCCGGCGGCCTGTCCACGCGGCTCGCGGTGTCCGAGGAGCTGTACGCGAACGTGGTGATCGGCGTCCGGAGCTGAGCGCTCCGGCCGGAGTTCCGGTGCGCCATCTGCGGGTCCGTCGTAGCTGGTCTCGCCCGCGCGGCGGAGCCGCAGATCGACACGGCCGTGCCCTTCGGCGGCGCTGCAGAGCCGCTCGGGTCCGGTGGCGTCCGCGCGAGGGGGCTCGTGCGGACGCCACCGGCCGTGGGGAGGGCGCCGCTCAGAGGCGGTAGGGCTTCGAACGCCTGCGCAGTACCCAGGCCGCGGCCACGGCCCCGCACAGGACCAGGGCGCCGCCCGCCGCGAAGGTGACGGTGCCGTAGTCCCTCGCGGCGCCGCCGAGACCGCCCATGACACCCCGGGTGGGGGAGGCCGTGGCGGAGATGGTGGGCGTCGAGGCGGTGCTGACGATGACCGCCTGGGAACCGGCGGTGTCGCCGTTCGCGCACCGCACGGTAACCGTGTACGTGCCGGTGCCGACGTTGGACCAGACGGCGGACTGGCTGGCGCTCGTCCCCGAGAGCGTGACCACACGCCCGTCGGCGAAGGACCGCTGGCTGCTGTTGAGGAGCGAGGCGCTGCCGTAGCCGCTGCCGCTGCTGGTGGGGCACGCGCTGGTGGTCACCGAGACCGTGGACCCGCTGGTGCTCACGGAGATCCCGGCCGCCGAAGCCGTCTGGGCGGTCAGGGCGAGCGGAAGCACGGCGGCGGCTGCCACGGTCAGGCCGGAACGGAGGAGGAGTGGAACGGTTCGCATGTGGACTGCCCTCCGGCGGCACGGTTGGCGGTACGTCCCATGCGCCGCCGAGGGTCGGGGATCGCCCGTGCTGCCTCGGGGCCAGCCAACGTGCCCCCGCCCGGGTCCGCACCCGGACGGCCACCGCACAGGTGACGGATTCGTTCGTACGGCGGACCGCCGATGCGCTTCGAGGTGATCCGGGGCGCAGTGCCACGGCGTCGTTCTATGGCGCCGTCACCGCCGTCCGCTCCGCCGAGAAGCCGCCCCACGTCCCGTCCGGCAGCCGCGCCCTGATCCGTACCCTGTTCCCGTCCCCGGTCCCGCTCCAGGCGCAGGAGGCGGTGAGCAGCAGGGCCCCGCAGACGGACGTGGCGTACCGGGCGACGTGTCGCACTGCCGCACCCTTCTCCGCCCTCCCGCACGGTATTGGTCCGGACCAATATGGACCCGGTGTGGTGTGTGCATCAAGAGGGGCGCAATTGCTCCGTGCCCGCCGTGATTACGTATGCTGAGTCCATCAAGGCTGAACCGGCCCTGTTGTCAGGGCAGTTCATGTCAGTGGCGCGGAACCGCTGTCGTCGCAGGAATCGCGCCGGGGCGGGTGGCCGGGCGGCCGGAGCCGACACGGGCTCAGGCGCCCGGCCCCTGTCGGGAGTTCGGGGCATGCACCGTACGGCCCCCTAAAGGTGGACGCGTGGTCGGACCGGTACCAGATTGGGCCGAGTGTCCGTCAGATCCCCCAGGAGAGGGCCCCTATCGTGCGTGTCCAGACGCTGACGCTCGCCGCGGCCGGCGCCGCCCTGCTCGCCCCGACCACGCTGCCCGCCGCCGTCCACTCGAACGAACCGGTGCGGTACGAGGGCAACGTGCGGGCCGCCGACCTGCTGGCCAAGGTGCGTGACTGCGCGCCCGTGTCCAACGGCCACTACCGCAGCGACGCCGGAACCCCCGCGGACATCCCCGTATGCGGCACTGAGGACGTCGTCTTCTGGAAGGCCGACATGGACATCGACTGCGACGGCCAGGCCGGCCCGCGCTGCAACGGGCGCACCGACCCCTACTTCGCCGACACCACTGCCTACCAGCAGTCCGACGGCCGCCAACTGGACGCCGAACGACTGCCGTTCATCGTCGTACCGGTTGCCAGCAGTATCTGGAACTACCGCGACCACGGCATCCGGGGCGGCTCGGTCGCCGCCGTCATCTACGAGAACCGCGTGCAGTACGCGGTCGTCGGCGACACCGGCCCGCACGACATCATCGGTGAGGCGTCCTACGCCACCGCCGACGCGCTGGGCATCGACCCCGACCCGCACGGCGGCGGGACCGCCTCCGGCGTCACGTACATCGTCTTCAAGGACTCCAAGGTGTCGCCCATCGAGGACCATGCGGCGGCGGTGGAGACGGGGGAGCGGCTGGCGAGGCAGTTCGTGGGCCAGGGCATCGAGGGCATCGCCGAGAGCTGACCCGTTCCGGAGGAGGGGCGGCGGACCGGTCCGTGAACCGCTCTCCGCCGCTCCCTCCCCGCGCTTTCACACCTTGCGGTACGTGTACGCCTCCGTGGCCGCCGCCTCCACCGCCGCGAGGTCTGCTCCCGTCGACGCGGTGACGACCGCCGCCACCGCTCCCTCGACGAACGGGGCGTCCACCAGGCGGGTGCCGTCCGGGAGTTCGTCGCCCTCCGCCAGGAGTGCCTTCACCGTGAGGACCGCGCTGCCCAGGTCCATCAGGATGGCGACCCCGGCACCCCGGTCCACGGAACGGGCCGCCGCGGTGATCAGTTCGGCGCTCGTGCCGAGCCCGCCGGACCCGGTGCCGCCCGCCGCGGCGACGGGAACGGTCGCGCCGCCGCCGACGAGCCCCCGGGCCAGGTCCGCCACCGAGGACGCCACCGCCGCGCTGTGCGACACCAGCACGACCCCGACCAGCTTCCCGCCCTTCTCGCCGCCCGGGCCGGCCCCGTCACTCACCGGCGGTCTCCGCGAGAGTCGCGATCAGCAGCGCCGCCGAGGTGGCGCCCGGATCCTGGTGACCGATACTGCGCTCGCCGAGGTAACTCGCTCTGCCCTTGCGGGCCTGCAGGGGCACGGTCGCGAGGGCGCCCTGTGCGGCGGCCGTGCGCGCGGCGGCGAAAGAGTCGGAGAGGGCGACCACGGCGGGAACGAGAGCGTCGATCATGGTTTTGTCGCCGGGCGTCGCACCGCCGAGCGCCATCACCGCGTCCACCCCGGTGCGCAGCGCGTCCGTGAACTGCTCCGCGCTCACCTCGGCCGCCTCACCGAGCGCCTTGCCGGTTCGGCGCAGCAGCGTTCCGTACAGCGGCCCCGAGGCACCGCCGACGGTCGAGATGAGCTGGCGTCCGGCGAGGGTGAGGACGGCGCCGGGCGTGTCCGGCGCGTCCTTCTCCACGACGGCGGCCACGGCGTTGAAGCCGCGCCGCAGATTGCTGCCGTGGTCGGCGTCGCCGATCGGCGAGTCGAGGGCGGTGAGCCGCTCCGCCTCGCGGCCGACGGTGACGGCCGTCGCCGCCATCCAGCGGCGGAAGAAGTCGGCGTCGAGCACAGGATCTCCTTGCGTGGTAGCTACGTTGGTCGCTGTCGCACCGGGCTGACGGTCCGTCGGCGCGGGTCGTGACCGCAACGCCCGGGTCACAGACTGCCATTCGCCGCCTGCCACGCTCACATGCCCCAGCGCAGACCCGCCGTCCGCACCGGCGCGTCCCACAGCCGCAGCAACTTTTCGTCGATCTCGCACAGGGTCACGGACGCGCCGGCCATGTCGAGCGACGTGACGTAGTTGCCGACGAGGGTGCGGGCCACGGCGACCCCGCGCCCGGCCAGCACCCGCTGCACCTCGGCGTTGAATCCGTACAGCTCCAGCAGTGGCGTCGCGCCCATCCCGTTGACCAGGACCAGCACGGGATTGCGCGGGTTCAGATCCTCCAGCACGGCTTCCACCGCGAAGTCGGCGATCTCGCCCGAGGTCATCATCGACCGCCGCTCCCGGCCCGGTTCGCCGTGGATGCCGACGCCCAACTCCAGCTCACCCGGCGGCAGATCGAAGGTGGGGCTGCCCTTGGCCGGGGTGGTGCAGGCGCCGAGTGCGACGCCGAAACTGCGGGACCTGTCGTTGACCTGCTGGGCGACGGAGCGCACCTGTTCCAGGGGACGCCCCTCGTCCGCGGCCGCACCCGCGATCTTCTCCACGAACAGGGTGCCGCCCGTACCGCGCCGCCCGGCCGTGTAGAGGCTGTCGGTGACGGCGACATCGTCGTTGACGAGGACCTTCGCGACCTGGATGCCCTCGTCCTCGGCGAGTTCGGCCGCCATGTCGAAGTTGAGGACGTCGCCGGTGTAGTTCTTCACGACGAACAGGACGCCCGCCCCGCTGTCCACGGCAGCCGCGGCCCGCACCATCTGGTCGGGCACGGGAGACGTGAACACCTCACCCGGGCAGGCCGCCGAGAGCATCCCCGGCCCCACGAACCCTCCGTGCAGCGGCTCGTGCCCCGAACCGCCGCCGGAGACGAGGGCCACTTTTCCGGAAACGGGGGCGTCCCGCCGTACGATCACCCGGTTCTCCACGTCGACGGCCAGTTCGGGATGTGCCGCCGCCATGCCCCGCAGCGCGTCGGCGACCACGGTCTCCGGAACGTTGATGAGCATTTTCACGGGTACCTCCTGGTGAGATTGCCAGATGAGCCTCTGGCCTATGTTCTAGCAGGTCAGGACTAGGGTTGTTCAGTTGTCGATCTTGGCGCTTCGTGACGGTCGCAAGGGGCTCCGGCGGTACTGATGCTGACTCAACGCTGACTTTGATGGCGATTCGTCGGATATGGATGACGTGCAGTTGGGTGGCTCTGGAAACCGCTCTCGAAAGTATCGACGCTGAGTGAACGGGGGTCACGTGTGCGGACGATGACGGGAGTGTGAGGGTTGCACGGCCATGGGTTTCCCTGAGGCGCCGCTGGGGCGCCAGGTCGGCCTGTTGCTCGCGGCGTTCTGCTGATGACGGCGTTCGGGTGTCCCTCGGGCCCTCGGGGCCGGCGAAGGGCATGGCGTGGCGCGTGGCGGCGGGTCGAGTGGGCAGCCCGACGTCGTAAGGTGCGCGGCCGTCGCGCGTGATCGACGGGCGAAGGCCCAGGAGTGAGCGATCGGCTGGTCGCTGGGGGCGGGTCCGTCCTGCCGACCGAAAGACGACGAGGTCGCAGAATGGCGGCGCGGCGTCGACCCCGCGAAGCGGCACGGACTGAAACGGTGCGAACCGTACGGCCAGGTTCGGGCTCCGGCGTGGGCCGCGAGGGCGGCGCCCACGGCATCGACTTCTCAACCGAGTCAAAGGTCGTACACGTGGCGCTCGGTGACGTCCACACTCCGCTCCTTCAGCGACATCGGGGCCTCGACCTTCTGACGCGGTGCGTAGATCCCGGCAGCGGCAGCGCGGCCTGTCGCCGCGGCGACGCGCTCGGCGGCCTCAGGGGCGTACGCGGCGTCGAAGGTCGTGACGTGGCCGATCACGACGGAGTGTGTACCTGCGGCATGTTGTAGGCGTCGCCGGGCGCATGGCAGATCTGGTGGTGCATTCCGGAACCCGCCCGAGGCGAACGCGACCGCGGAGAGGTAGGCACCGTGCGGCGGGGGTGCCGGCCGGTGCATCGGAGAGTGGCTCTGAGGCACAAGGAAACGCCGTGGTCGCACGCCCTGATGCAGGGGCCGCCCGAGGGCCGCGTACGCGTCGTGGCCGCCGACGCCGTGCCACCGCTGCGGACCGGAGAACGGGGCAGCGAGGCCCCGCTCATGCTGACGACCTCGCCCGGCCCCTGTCGAGGTCTGGCGCCGGCACCCGGAACCTGACGAGGAATACCCCCAGAACCCCAGCCACCCCCACCAGGCTGGAGTCGTGGAAACCGTCAGTGTCACCTCCGGCCGGATGCCCCTGATCGTCGACGGCACCGAACACGCCCTGGAGGCCGGACAGACCGCCACGTTCGACGGCGACGCCCCTCACACCTACCGCGGCTCCGGTACCGAAACCTACAGCCTGATCATGACGGTGACGGTCCACCTGCCGCCCGGCCCCGCATGCGCAACAGGACCGCGAGGCGCGGGCCGAAGTCCTGCTGTGCCGTCGCCTCAGTGGCAGCAGAACTGCCTCGTCACGGGAGGTCGCCGACGGCGACCCGGGTAACGGGGCGTAGACGCAGCGGCGCCCCGTCCGGCCGTACCTCCGCTGTATGCCCGCCTGGATCAGGCCAGGGATGGTCGGCTGCCGATGCGGAGATCTACTCCGAGACAGAGAGCCGGATCCGGCGCGGAAGGCACCGCCTTTTTCGGGAGACGGGGATGGACGGGAATCCGCCCGCGTTGCTCTCGGCGCCGGTCAGGCCGAGCGATGTGATGACCTCCAGGTCGTCGTTCAGAGGCTGGTCGTGCAGACCGCCGTGCGGAGATGCCGGGCTTCACGCGGCGAGTTCCTTGCGGATGCGGTCGAGCATGAACGCCGAGGATTCCCGGGCGCGTTCCTCCCAGGCGAAGACGCACGCGGTGGCGACGCCGTCGAAGTCCAGCTCGCGCAGGGTGCCGAAGAAGGCGTTCCAGTCGACCTCGCCCTGGCCGATGTCCAGGTGCTGGTGGATACGGGCCGTGGTCCCGGGCGGGTTGAGGATGTAGCGCAGGCCGCTGGAGCCCTTGTGGTTGAAGGAGTCCGCGATGTGTACGTGCTGCAGTTTGTCGCCCGCGTAGCGCATCATCGCCGCGATGTCCGCGCCGACTTCCGAGGCCCCGGAGAGGTGGAAGGAGTGCGGCGCGCAGTAGAGGTAGTTCACCCAGGGCTTGTTGACGGCGCGGACCAGGTCGACGGCCGGGGTGTTCTCCTCGCAGAAGTCGTCCGGGTGCGCCTCCAGGTTGAGCGCGATGCCCTCCCGCTCGAAGATTGGCAGCAGCTCCTCCAGGGAGCGCCAGAAGGCAGCCTCGCTCTGGGCGGCGTGCTCCGGGCGGCCGTTGAACTCCGAGTTCATCAGCGGGCATTCGAGGTCGGAGGTGATCTCGATCATCCGCTTCCAGTAGCGGACGGCGGCCTGCCGCTCGGTCTCGTCGGGCGAGGACCACTTGTAGAGCGGGAGTACGGAGGACAGCTTCACGCCGTGCGCACGCAGGGAGTTCTTGAGCTCCGCCACCCGCTCGTCGTCCGCCCTGGGGTGCAGGAGAACGGCATGAAGTCCTCGCGTGGCGACAACTCGATGTGTTCGTAGCCGAGTCCGGCGACCGTGCGCACCATCTCGTCGATGGGCAGGGCGCGGAACATGTACGGGTCGAGGGCGATCTTCACGCGACACCTCCGGCGGCGGCCCTGCCCGCGTAGAAGGCGGGCCGGGGCGTCATGTCAACGGTCACGACCTGGCTGTCCGACTCCAAAGATTGGACGGCCGCGTCGGTGATGACGGTGGCCGCGTAGCCGTCCCAGGCAGACGGTCCGGTCGGCTCCTCGCCGGCCGCGATGCCCGCGATCCACTCGCGGAACTCGGTGTCGAAGGCGTCCGTGAAGCGGTCCTTCCAGTCCTGCAGCACCGCTGTACCGCTCACCCCCGCGGTGCGCACGGCGACCGCGGCCGGGTCGGGCAGCCGGACCAGGCCCGTCTCGCCGACTGTCTCGCACTGGATGTCGTATCCGTACTGGCAGTTGACGAAGACCTCCAGGTCGATACGGATCCCGTTCGCGGTCTCGAAGAGCATGATCTGCGGGTCCGTCAGATGCGGGAAGCGGTTGGTCGTGGCACGCGGCTTCAGCACCTGCGCGGAGACGATCTCGTCGTCGAGGAGCCAGCGCAGTACGTCGATCTCGTGGACCGCCGTGTCCTGTGCGGCCATCTGGGAGGTGTACGACTTAGGGACGGTCGGGTTGCGGTGCGCGCAGTGCACGATCAGCGGGGCGCCGATACTGCCGGAGGCCAGCACTTCCTTCATCTGGCGGTAGCCCGCGTCGTAGCGGCGCATGAAGCCGACCTGGACCAGGCGGCGGCCGTGCGCGTGCTCGGCCTCGACGATGCGGAGACAGTCCTCGGCCGTGGTGGCCAGGGGCTTCTCGCAGAACACCGGCTTTCCGGCGGAGATCGCGTTCAGTACGTGCTCGGCATGGGTGGGACCCCAGGATGTGACGAGTACCGCGTCGACATCGTCAGCCGCGATCAGCTCGACGCCGTCCGCGAGTACCCGGGCGCCGACGCGGGTCGCCGCCTCCTCGGCGCGCGCGGCGTCGATGTCGGTGACGGCGGTGACCTTGGCTCCGGTGACGGTGTCGGTGAGCCGGCGGATGTGTTCCTGGCCGATCCAGCCGGCGCCGATGACCCCTACACGCACAGTCATTTGGTTTTCCTTTCTGCAGCTCCCGCGCCATCGCTGACCCGGGAGCGTGGGGACACGGGTGAGCGTTCAGGAGCAGCGGGTACCGAGTTCCGTTTCGAGGTTGATCGTGATGAGTCGCAGCCGCCGCGAGACCGCCGGAGGCGCGTCGTCGATCGGCGTGGACGGAGCGGTGCCTGGCTGTGTCGCGACGTCCCTGACGTCCATGGCCGCCTCCTACCGGTGGTTGTGGGGGCGTCGAGTCCCGGAGAGGCCGCAGCCGGCCAGGTGCTCACGCGTCCGTACGGCGATGGGGAGCGGCACGTCGGGAGCGCACGGGTACAGGTCCTGCTCGACGATCACGAACAACTCAGCTTTCAGCTTGGCGAGTTCGGCCACCACGTCGGCCGGGTTCGGCACGCCGGCCGGAGGCGACACGCACACCCCGCGCTTGACGGCCTCGCCGAACGAAAGGTCCTCGGCGGCGACTTGGGCCAGGACCTCCGGGTCCATCTGCTTGATGTGGACGTAGCCGACGCGCTCGCCGAAGCGGCGGATCAGGTCGAGGTTGTCCCCGCCGCCGTAGGCGACGTGCCCGGTGTCCAGACAGAGATTGGTGTAGCGGGAGTCGGACTCGTCGAGCAGCCGCTCGATCTCCGGCTGCGTCTGGATGTGGCTGTCGGCGTGAGGGTGGAGGACGAGCCGTACGTCGTACTCGTCGAGCAGCAGCTTGCCGAGCCGGTCGGCGGACCGTCCGAACCCCGCCCACTGGACGGCGGTCAGTTCGGGGGACTCGGTGAACGCACCGGTCTTCTCGTCCCGGTACATGGGCGGGATCAGGACGAGATGGTGGGCGCCCGCGGCGGCGGTCAGCTCGGCGACCTGCCGGACATGCGCGAGCATCTCGTCCCAGGCCTCAGGGCGGTGCAGCGCGCCGAAGGCGGTGCCGCCGGAGACCTTCAGGCCGCGCACGGCCAACTCCTCGGCCAGTACGGACGGTTCGGTGGGGAGATAGCCGTACGGTCCGAGTTCCAGCCACTCGTAGCCGGCCTGCGCCAGTTCGTCGAGGAAGCGGGTGTACGGGACCTGGTGCTCGTCCTCGGGGAACCAGATGCCCCAGGAGTCGGGTGCCGAGCCCAGACACAGGTTGCCGGCGACGGTGCGGAGTGGGGATGGCGCCATTGCCATGGTCAAATCCTTCGAAGACGGGGGACGGAGATGGCCCTTGCCGGCGGAGTTCTGCTGCGCGGGGAGCTGTTGCTGCCTTTGCCGGGGTTCAGCTGGAGGTCGGGAAGTCGAAGCCCACGGCGACCTGCTGCTTCGGCTGCGGCCAGCGCGTCGTCACGACCTTGGGGCGGGTGTAGAAGCGGATGCCCTCGGGGCCGTGGACCGGGGAGTCGCCGATGAGCGAGTCCTTCCAGCCGCCGAAGGAGTAGTACGACATCGGCACGGGCACCGGCACGTTCACGCCGATCATGCCGACCTTGACGTTGCGCTGGAAGCGACGTGCCGCCTCGCCGCTCGCGGTGAACAGGGCGGTGCCGTTGCCGTAGGGGTTGGCGTTGATGAGGTCGATCGCCTCGTCGAGGGTGTCGACGCGGACGACGGCGAGGACCGGGCCGAACAGCTCTTCCTTGTAGGCGTCCATCTCGGCCGTGACGTGGTCGAGCAGGGACGGGCCGGTGAAGAACCCGTCCTCGAACCCGTCGATCTTCAGCCCGCGTCCGTCCACGATGACGGCGGCGCCCTGCGTGGCGGCGGTGCCGACGGCGTTCTCCACGCGCTCCTGGGAGGCCTTGGTGACCAGTGGCCCCATCTCGGTGCCGGGCACGTCGCCGGGTCCGACCTTCACCTCGCGGGCCTTGTGCTCCAGGGCCGCGACCAGTCCGTCGGCGGCGGTGCCGACCGCCACGGCGACCGACACCGCCATGCAACGCTCACCGGCCGAGCCGTACGCGCCCGCCGTGATGTGGTTGGCGGCGAACTCCAGGTCGGCGTCCGGGAGTACGACGGCGTGGTTCTTGGCACCGCCGAGCGCCTGGACACGCTTTCCGTGTGAAGTGGCCGTCTCGTGCACG
This sequence comes from Streptomyces sp. ADMS, assembly GCF_033441795.1. Classification (NCBI taxonomy): domain Bacteria; kingdom Bacillati; phylum Actinomycetota; class Actinomycetes; order Kitasatosporales; family Streptomycetaceae; genus Streptomyces; species Streptomyces sp. ADMS. Next base: position 19,140 of record NZ_JAVFVX010000106.1, read on the forward strand.
TACTTGGCGATGGGCGTCGATCCGACGAAGGAGATCGCTTCGATGCCGGGGTGAGTGAGGATCGCGTCGACCGCCTCCTTACCACCGTGCACGACATTGAAGACGCCGTCGGGCAGCCCGGCGCGCCGGTACAGCTCGGCGACGAAGTTCGCGGCGGACGGGTCGCGCTCGCTCGGCTTCAGGATGAACGTGTTGCCGGTCGCGATGGCCATGGGGTGCATCCAAAGCGGCACCATCGCCGGGAAGTTGAAAGGCGTGATGCCCGCGACGACCCCCAGCGGCTGCCGGAAGTTGTGCACGTCCACGCCGCGCGACACCTGGTCGGAGAAACTGCCCTTCAGCACGTCGCCGAGGCCGCACACGAACTCCACGACCTCACGGCCGCGCGTGATCTCGCCGCGCGCGTCGTCGACCGTCTTGCCGTGCTCGGCCGAGATGATCCGGCCCAGCTCCTCCTCGTGCTCCACGAGGAGCTGACGGAAGGCGAACATCACCTGGGTGCGCCGGCTGAGGGACGACTCGGACCAGGTCTCGAAGGCGGTGGACGCGGCGGCGACGGCGGCGTCCACGTCGGTCGCCGAGGCGAGCGCGACCCGGGCCTGCTCCTGGCCGGTGGCCGGATTGAACACCGGCGCGGTGCGCTCGGCGTCGCCCCGGGCGGGGCTGCCGTTGATCCAGTGGTCGATGGTCTTCACGTGAGTGTTTCCTTTGCGGCGGGGCTTCTCGGGGCTTCACGGGGCTGCGGCAGGGGAGGGCCGTGGGTTACAGGTAGTGGCGTTGGTCCTGCTTGTGGGCGGTGTACGTCTCGTATGCTGCGCGCGTGGAGTCGAGTGCGGAGACCTCACCGACCGGCACGTCCCACCAGGCGTGTCCGGGCGGGTTGGGCCCGTACAGGTCGGTTTCGACATGCACGACGGTGGTGCGGTCCGCGGCCTTCGCCTTCTCCATCGCCGTACGGAACCCGTCGACGGTGGTGGCACGCAGGACGTCCGCGCCCAGCGACGAGGCGTTGGCAGCGAGGTCGACGGGCAGAACGTCGCCGTCGAGCAGTCCTGAATCACCGTCCCGGTAGCGGTACCTGGTGCCGAAGCGCTGCGAGCCGAGCGATTCCGACAGCGCGCCGATGGACGCGAAGCCGTGGTTCTGGACGAGGACGATGATGACCTTGAGACCTTCGGAGACCATGGTCACGATCTCCTGAGCCATCATCAGATACGAGCCGTCGCCCACGAGGACGACGACCTCGCGCGACGGATCGGCCATCTTCGCGCCGACGCCCGCCGCGACCTCGTAGCCCATGCAGGAGTACGCGTACTCGACGTGGTAAGCCTTCGGATCCCGCGCCCGCCAGAGTTGTTGCAGGTCACCGGGCATGGAACCGGCGGCGTTGATCACCACGTCGCGGTCGCCCAGCACGGAGTTGAGGGCGCCGAGGATCTCGGTCTGCGCGGGGAGCGGTCCGTGCCCGCGCTGGAAACACTCCTCCTCGATCTCCCTGGTACGGGCGATGAGCCCGCGGGTGCGGCGGCGGTATGTCTCATCCACTTCCCAGTCCGCCAGCGCGCCCGCGAGTGCCACGATGCCGAGCCGGGCGTCGGCGACGAGAGGCTCGGCCGAGTGTTTGACGGCGTCCAGCCGGGCCACGTTGAGGTTGACGAACGTGACGTCCGGGTTGGCGAAGACGGTGTGGCTGGCGGTGGTGAAGTCGGAGTAGCGGGTGCCGATGCCGAGGACGACATCCGCCTCCTTCGCCAGCTCGTTCGCCGCGTACGAGCCCGTGGATCCGATGCCGCCCACCGCGTACGGGTGATCCCACGCCACCGCGCCCTTCCCGGCGTGCGTGTCCGCGACCGGGATTCCGGTGGCCTCGGCGAAGGCCCGCAACTGGGTCTCGGCGCCGGAGTAGACGGTCCCGCCGCCGGCGACGACCAGCGGCTTCCTGGCGCTCCTCAGCAGGCGCGCGGCCCGCTCGACAGCGGCCGGCTCCGGCACCGGGCGGCCGATGCGCCACACCCGGTGCCGGAAGAACTCGACCGGCCAGTCGAAGGCTTCCGCCTGCACGTCCTGCGGCAGGGAGAGCGTGACGGCGCCGGTCTCGACCGGGTCGGTCAGCACCCGCATCGCCGCCAGCGCGGCCGGGATCAGCTGCTCGGGCCGGGAGACGCGGTCGAAGTACTTGGACACGGCCCGGAAGGCGTCGTTGACGGTGACGTCCCCGCCCCGGGTGTCCTCCAACTGCTGGAGCACCGGGTCGGCGGCACGGGTCGCGAACATGTCGCTGGGCAGCAGGAGGACCGGCAGCCGGTTGGTGGTGGCGAGGGCCGCCCCGGTGATCATGTTGGTCGAGCCGGGCCCGGTGGACGCCGTGCAGGCGAAGGCGGCGAGCCGGTCGCGCATCTTCGCGTACGCCACCGCCGCATGCACCATGCCCTGCTCGTTGCGGGCCAGGTAGTACGGCAGATCGGCCTCTTGGGTGACGGCCGCCTGCAACAGGGCCTGCCCGATGCCCGCGACATTGCCGTGCCCGAAGATGCCCCAGGCGCCCGGGATCAGCCGCTGCTCCTGCCCGTCGCGCTCGCTGTACTGGTTCGCCAGGAAGCGGACCAGGGCCTGGGCGGTGGTGAGTCGTACGGTGTTCATCGCTCCTCGTCCCCTCCGAAGGGAAGCCGGGCGTCGACGTCCTGGGAGTCCCAGGACGTGCGCACCCACCCGTGTGCCGGGTCGTCGCAGATCAGCCAGGCGCGATCCGGACCCGGGCCCGCCATGACGTTCAGGTAGTAGAGGTCGTAGCCGGGCGCGGCGACCGACGGTCCGTGCCAGCCGTGCGGGATCAGCACCGTGTCGCCGGAACGGACCTCGGCGAGCACGTCGATCGGGCGGTCCTCGGTGCCGTACACCCGCTGGTAGCCGAAGGCCTGCTCACCGCCGTCGACCTCGAAGTAATAGATCTCCTCGAGCTCCGACTCCGCTCCCGGCCGTGCCTCGTCGTGCTTGTGGGGCGGGTACGACGACCAGTTGCCGCCGGGCGTGAGCACCTCGCAGACGAGCAGCTGCTCGGCCGCGAACGTGCCGGGCAGGCAGTAGTTGTTGACCTGTCGGGAGCAGGCCCCGGCGCCGCGCAGCTCGACGGGGACGCCCTCCTTGGGGCCGTACCGGGCGGAGAGTGAGCTCCGCCCGGTACGGGCTGAGGGCAGCGTGAACGTCCCACCGTCCGCACTGCTGATCAGGGCTTCCGACTCGCGGGGGAGGTACGCGAAGTCGGTGGTCGAGGCGAACACGCCTGTCCGCCCGGCGAGTTCGAAGGTCATGCCGTCCGTGGTGACGGCGCAGGAGCCCGTCAGCGGCAGGACCAGGAACTCGGAGTCCCGGGTGGACAGGGCGTGCGCCTCGCCCGGCTTCAGGGTCAGGATCCTGAGGCCGGAGTATCCCCAGCCCGCCGACTCGGGCGTGACCAGGAGGTCGTAGGGTCCGTCGGCCGAAGTCCCCTTCGGCAGGTGGTACTTGTGCGTGTCGCTCACAGCAGGCTCACCGCCTTGTCCACTGCCCCGGCGACATCGCCGTTGGACGGGTAGAGCAGCGAGCGGCCCACGACCAGACCCTGCGCGGTGGGCAGCCTGAGCGCCTTGCCCCAGGACGCGAACGCGGTGGCGGCGTCCTTCACCTCGCCGCCCAGGAGCAGCGCGGGCAGCGTCGAGGCAGACAGGACACGCTCCATGTCTTCCACGACCGGCAGCTTCAGCCAGGTGTAAGCGGTGCGCCGGCCCAGCCCCGAGGCGATGGTGACCGACCTGACGACGGCGTCGGCGGAGAGGTCGTTGCGGACCGTCCCGTCCTGCCAGTAGCTGAGGAACGGCTCGACCATGGCGATGAGTTGACGGTCGTTCAGCTCGTTGACGGCACGTGCGGTGTTCTCCAGCACGGATGGCGTCGCCGGGTCGCCGAGCGCGATACGGGTGAGCATCTTGCCGCCGTCGAAGCCCATCGCGGCGATAGTCTGCGCGTCGTACCCGGTGAACCGGTCGTCGATCTCGAACACGGAACCAGCGAGCCCGGCCCGGTTCATCGAGCCGAAGACGCTCTTCCCGTCGAGCACACCGAGCAGCAGCAGGTCTTCCAGGATGTCGGCGGTGGCCAGCACACCGGTCACACCGGGCCGCTCCAGGGCGACACACAGGCGCTCAAGCAGCTCGAAGCGATCAGCCATGGCGTTCGGGTCGCCGCCCACACCGTTGGCACCGCGCGCCGGATGGTCCGCAGCGATGATCATCGCTCTGCCGTGCTCGCCGAGCGGCGAGGTGGCCTTCACCCGGCGCGCGGCTGCCGTCGCGACGGCGCCGGGGTCGCCCACCCGGGCCGCCACGATCCGGTTCACGTTGTCGGACAGCACGTCGTCACGCCTTTCGTTCGTTGGGGGCGAGGGCTGCCTCGCGGAGCTTGGCCTCGACCTCTGTCTCGGTCGGCATGGCGTCGGAGCAGGACAGGCGGCCCGCGACGATGGCGCCGGCGGCGTTGGCGAAGGCGACCGTGCGGCGGGTGTCCCAGCCGGACAGCAGACCGTGACAGAGCGCGCCGCCGAAGGCGTCCCCGGCGCCGAGGCCGTTTACCACGTTCACCGGGACCGGCGGTATCTCGGCGGCCGAGCCGTCACGGCCCATCGCCAGGACACCCTTCGGCCCCTGCTTCACCACCGCCAGCTCGACACCGGCGGCGAGCAGCGCCTTCGCGGCGGCGTACGGCTCCCGCTCCCCGGTCGCAACCTCGCACTCGTCGAGGTTGCCGACCGCGACGGTCGTGTGGCGCAGGGCCTCCGTGTAGTAGGCGCGTGCCTTGGACGACTCCGGCCAGAACATCGGCCGCCAGTCCAGATCGAAGACCGTCGGCCCGGTCTTCGCCCGGTGCGCCAGCGCGGCGAGGGTGGCCGAGCGGCTCGGCTCCTCGCTCAGCCCGGTCCCGGTCACCCAGAAGACCCGCGCCTCCCGCACCGCGTCCAGGTCCAGCTCGCCGGGACCGATGTCCAGGTCCGGGGCCTTCGGCAGCCGGTAGAAGTACAGCGGGAAGTCGTCCGGCGGGAAGATCTCGCAGAACGTCACCGGCGTCGGCGCGATGTCCGACGTACCGACGAAACGGGCGTCGACGCCGTAGCCGGTCAGGGCCGTGCGCACGAACTCGCCGAACGGGTCCCGGCCCGTCTTCGTGATCACAGCCGCCGAGTGGCCGTAACGGGCGGCGGCGACAGCTACGTTGGTCGGGCTGCCGCCCAGGTACTTGCCGAAAGACGTGACCTCCGCCAGCCCCACACCCGTCTGGAGCGGATACACATCCACCCCCACGCGCCCCATGGTCAGCAATTCGAACGGCATCACGCTGGTTTCCCTTCGTGCCAGAGACGGGAGCTCTCGCGAGAATTGCTATCGCGCTCTACTAGCGCGCTCTAGTCTGTGTACGATGACGTCTGCCCAAATGTCATGTCAATACCTTGTTGCTGAGAGTTTTCGAGAGGGCCCGTACGGCGGGCTGCTTCGGAGGGTGGGTTCACAGGTGGATGCGTCGGGAAAACAGCGGCCCACCATGGCGGACGTCGCCGCAAGAGCGGGGGTGTCCCGGGCGCTCGTCTCGATCATCTTCCGCAGTCAGCCAGGAGCCAGCGAAGAGACCCGGGAACGGGTGCTGCGGGTCGCCGACGAGATCGGCTACCGTCCCGACAGCGCGGCCCGGCTGTTGGCCCGCGGACGCAGCCGCACGCTCGGTGTGATGTTCACCGTGCACCAGACCTTCCACACGGACCTCATCCAGGGGATCTACCCCGAGGCCGAACGCCTCGGCTACGACGTCCTGCTCTCCGCGGCCACCCAGGGCCGTAGCGAGGCGAAGGCGACAGAGGCGTTGCTCAGCCACCGCTGCGAGGCGCTGATCCTGCTTGGTCCCGACGGCAAGGCCGCGTATCTCGACGAACTCGGACACCGGGCAGTGACTGTCTCGGTCAGTCGGCGGGTGTCCGGCGCCCGCGTGGACTTCGTGCACAGTGCCGAGGGCAAGGGGGTATGGCAGGCCATGGAACATCTCGTCGAACTGGGGCACCGCCGGATCGTCCACATCGACGGCGGCCGGGGACCGGGTTCGGCCGAGCGGCGGCGTGCCTACCGGGCCGCGATGCGACGGCACGGGCTGGAGTCCGAGGCGCGGGTGATTCCCGGTGAGCACACGGAGGAGTCGGGCATCGAGACGGGCCGCCTGTTCCTGGCAGAGCGTGATCGGGGCCAGGCCCTGCCGACGGCGGTCCTCGCGGGCAACGACCGTTGTGCGTGGGGCCTGCTGATGGCCTTGACGCAGGCAGGTGTTGACGTCCCGCGCGATGTGTCCGTTGTCGGGTACGACGACAGCCACCTCTCCCATCTGATGCCGATCGGCCTGACCACCGTCCGTCAGGACGCGGCCCTCATGGCGGAGCACGCCGTGCGGTTCGCCGTGGAGCGGCTGGAGAACCCGGAGCTGGGGCCCCAGGAGGCCGTACTTGACCCGAAGCTGGTGGTACGCGGCACCAGCGGTACGGCACCGGTGACGTCGGCCTGAGGCATCGGCGACGGAGGGCAGCGGGAAGGCGGAGGGCGGCGGGAAGGCGCAGGACCTCCGACGTCACACGCCGACCGCGCCCTCGTCCACCGGGAAGGAACACCGTTCGGCGAAGTCGACTCTGCCCTGTCCAGATGCCGAGGTAACGGTCGACACGGACCATGATGTCCTCGGTCCGGCGATGGGCGGCCCACCTCGCAGATCGGGACGGCCACCACGGCATGTCCCCCCAGCAGTCGGGGCTTGTGGCCCTTGCCGTGCTGGGGGCACCGACCGCACGCCGATCGAGAACCTACCCTTGGGTGATGTAGGTGAGAGGCCGGGACAACCTGCATCGGGTGCGTGTACCTGTGCGTTCGCCGTAGTGAGGACGCCCTTTCGGGATATGCCGTTACAGGGCCTGGAGGTCCTCGGCCTCGGGGAGCTTTTCGACGTCGACGCCGCGTACCTGGG
>NZ_JAVFVX010000107.1:0-15026 GCF_033441795.1 Streptomyces sp. ADMS
GCAGGGCGAGGTTGCGGTCGACCTCGGCCTTCGCCGACGCCGGGATCGCGGGCAGTCTGGGCGCGACCGCCGGACAGTTCACCGTCGAGGTCGCGGCCTTGGTGGTCGCCTTGGCCGTGGTGTTGCTCTTGGACGTTTCCCCGGCAAGGGCGGAGCCGGCGACGATCGCGCCGGACAGGGCCACTGCGGCGGCGCCGCCGATGATGCCCACACGACGCTTGTTGTACTTCGGAAGAGCCCTGGACATGCGGATGCCTCACTCGGGTCAGGGTGGCTGCGTGGTTCCACTCGCTTTACAGACGCGGCGCCTGCGTCCGGCGTGAAGTACGGGAAAGCGGTTTCGAGTGTTCAAAGGCTCGCCAGACATCAACGGGAAAATTTTCCGAGATTGACGAACCATGCAGAGTGCTGCATACTCATGCATGTCAGCGAATGCACTGTGAGGAGAAAACCCGTGACCGAGCGCGTCGTACTCGCCTACTCAGGCGGTCTGGACACCTCCGTCGCCATCGGCTGGATCGCCGAGGAGACGGGCGCCGAGGTCATCGCCGTAGCGGTCGACGTAGGCCAGGGCGGCGAGGACCTGGACGTCATCCGCAAGCGCGCGCTCGCCTGCGGTGCCGTCGAGGCCGAGGTCGCGGACGCCAGGGACGAGTTCGCCGAGGAGTACTGCCTCCCGGCGATCAAGGCCAACGCCCTCTACATGGACCGCTACCCGCTGGTCTCCGCCCTCTCCCGGCCGACGATCGTCAAACACCTCGTCGCCGCCGCCCAGAAGCACGGCGCCACGACGGTCGCCCACGGCTGCACGGGCAAGGGCAACGACCAGGTGCGGTTCGAGGCCGGCATCGTGGCCCTCGCCCCCGACCTTCAGTGCATCGCCCCGGTCCGCGACTACGCGATGACCCGCGACAAGGCGATCGCCTTCTGCGAGGAGAAGCAGCTCCCGATCGCCACCACCAAGAAGTCCCCGTACTCCATCGACCAGAACGTCTTCGGGCGCGCGGTCGAGACGGGCTTCCTGGAGGACATCTGGAACGCCCCGATCGAGGACATCTACGAGTACACCTCGAACCCGGCCACCCCCCGCGAGGCCGACGAGGTCGTCGTCTCCTTCAAGGAGGGCGTCCCGGTCGCCATCGACGGCAAGCCGGTGAGCGTCCTCCAGGCGATCCAGCAGCTCAACGAGCGCGCCGGCGCCCAGGGCATCGGCCGGATCGACATGGTCGAGGACCGTCTCGTCGGCATCAAGTCCCGTGAGGTGTACGAGGCCCCGGGCGCGATCGCCCTGATCACGGCCCACCAGGAGCTGGAGAACGTCACGGTCGAGCGTGAACTCGCCCGCTACAAGCGCCAGGTCGAGCAGCGCTGGGGCGAGCTGGTCTACGACGGCCAGTGGTTCTCCCCGCTCAAGCGCGCCCTGGACGGCTTCATCAACGAGGCCAACCAGCACGTCAACGGCGATGTCCGGATGACCCTGCACGGCGGTCGCGCGGTCGTCACGGGCCGGCGTTCCGACACCTCGCTGTACGACTTCAACCTCGCCACGTACGACACGGGCGACACCTTCGACCAGGCCGCGGCCAAGGGCTTCATCGACATCTACAGCCTGTCGTCGAAGATCGCGGCCAAGCGCGACCAGGCGTAACCGATACCGTTGTTGTCACCGCCTCCCCTCCGTACGGGTGGGGAGGCGGTCGCACATCCGGACGTACATCTGGAACCTGTCTCCGGAACGTGTATCCGCAACCTGAGAGCAGCAACACCCTCCGAGGAGCAACGCAAGTGAGCAGCAACAGCGGTGACGTACGGCTCTGGGGCGGCCGTTTCGCCGACGGTCCCGCCGAGGCCCTGGCCAAGCTGTCCGCGTCCGTCCACTTCGACTGGCGGCTCGCGCCCTACGACATCGCCGGATCGCGTGCCCACGCGCGCGTGCTGCACAAGGCGGGCCTGCTCACGGAGGACGAGCTGACGCGCATGCTGGCCGGCCTCGACCAGCTCGCTGCGGACGTCGCCGACGGCACCCTGGTCGGCACGATCGCCGACGAGGACGTCCACACGGCCCTGGAACGCGGCCTGCTGGAGCGCGTCGGCCCCGACCTCGGCGGCAAGCTCCGGGCGGGCAGGTCGAGGAACGACCAGGTCGCCACTCTCTTCCGCATGTACCTGAGGGACCACGCCCGTACGATCGGCGGCCTGATCGCCGACCTCCAGGACGCGCTGATCGGCCTCGCGGAGGCCCACCCGGACGTGGCGATGCCCGGCCGCACCCACCTCCAGCACGCCCAGCCGGTCCTGTTCGCCCACCACGTCCTGGCCCACGCACAGTCCCTGTCCCGGGACGCGGAGCGCCTGCGCCAGTGGGACGCGCGCACCGCGGTCTCCCCGTACGGCTCGGGCGCGCTCGCGGGCAGCAGCCTCGGCCTGGACCCGGAGTCGGTCGCCAGGGACCTCGGCTTCGAGCACGGCAGCGTGGGCAACTCCATCGACGGCACGGCGTCGCGCGACTTCGTCGCCGAGTTCGCGTTCATCACGGCGATGATCGGCGTGAACCTCTCCCGGATCGCCGAGGAGATCATCATCTGGAACACGAAGGAGTTCTCCTTCGTGACCCTGCACGACGCCTTCTCCACGGGCTCGTCGATCATGCCGCAGAAGAAGAACCCGGACATCGCGGAGCTGGCGCGCGGCAAGAGCGGCCGTCTGATCGGCAACCTGACGGGCCTGATGGCCACCCTCAAGGCACTGCCCCTCGCCTACAACCGCGACCTCCAGGAGGACAAGGAGCCGGTCTTCGACTCCTGCGACCAGCTGGAAGTCCTGCTCCCCGCCTTCACCGGCATGATGGCCACGCTCACCGTCCACCGCGAGCGCATGGAGGAACTGGCCCCGGCCGGCTTCTCCCTGGCCACGGACATCGCCGAGTGGCTGGTCAAGAAGGGCGTGCCGTTCAGGGTCGCCCATGAGGTCGCCGGCGAGTGCGTCAAGGCCGCGGAAGCCGACGGGGTCGAACTGGACGGCCTCACGGACGACCAGTTCGCGAAGATCAGCGCCCACCTCACGCCGGAGGTCCGCTCGGTCCTGAACGTCCCGGGCGCCCTGGCCTCCCGCAACGGCCGAGGAGGCACGGCCCCCAGCGCGGTGGCGATCCAGCTGGCAGAGGTAAAGGCAGACGTGAAGGCCCAGCACGAATGGGCCACGGCCAGGAAGAGCTAGCTGAGGCGCCCCGAAAAGGGCGCGCGGGGAACGGCGCGACAAGCCACAGTGAACCCGCACCCGCCAAAGCACCCCAGACACCGGGCTCTGAGGCCTTCGGGGGCCCAAGGGGCACAGCCCCCGAAGGATGGGACGCGGACGGTACGGGTAGGGGCGGCGGGGGCGAAAGACACCCGGCGCCCCCCTCGCGCAGCAAACCCCGCAAAGGTCATCGCGGGTTACGTTGGTCGAAGCCGTACCGGACCGACCGAACGGAACCCGCGATGCCCTTCACCCGACTGGCCACAGCGACAACCCCCACCTGCCACCTCGGACTGGGCCTCGCCGCAGTCGCCCGCCCCGGCTACATCAACCTCAACCGAGACGAAGACCTCGGAGAGAACCGCAGCGTAGACACCCTCCGCACCCGCACCCACCAACTCCTCGACGCCGCCTACGCCCAGGGCGTCCGCTACTTCGACGTGGCCCGTTCGTACGGCCGCTCCGAGGAGTTCCTCGCCGCCTGGCTGACCGCGCGCCCCGACATCGAAGACGTCGTGATCGGCAGCAAGTGGGGCTACACCTACACCGCGGACTGGACCACCGACGCCGAGCAGCACGAGGTCAAGGACCACACCCTCCCGGCGTACGAGCGTCAGCGCGCCGAGAGCGGCCAGCTGCTCGGCGACCGGCTCGACCTCTACCAGATCCACTCACTCACCCCCGAGAGCCCGGCCCTGTCGGACAAGGAACTGCACGCCCGCCTCGCGGAGGCCGCCGCGGAGGGTCTGACCATCGGCTTCTCCACCAGCGGCCCCGCCCAGGCCGACACCGTCCGTGCCGCCCTCGCGGTCACGGTCGACGGCGAGCCCCTCTTCCGCACGGTCCAGTCGACGTACAACGTCCTGGAGACCTCCGTGGGGCCCGCGCTGGCCGAGGCCCACGACGCCGGACTGACGGTGATCGTCAAGGAGGGCATGGCCAACGGCCGCCTCACCGCCGGGCAGGCACCGGACACCGTACGGGCGATCGCCGAGGAGACGGGGCTCGGCGTGGACGCCGTCGCCCTCGCGGTGGTGCTGCGGCAGCCGTGGGCGGGGGTCGTGCTGTCCGGCGCTGCCACGGTCGGTCAGCTCGCTTCGAACCTGCACGCGGCGGTCGTCGACCTCGACGAGGAGCAGCTGTCGCGCCTGGCCGCGCTGGTGGAGGAGCCGCGCGTCTACTGGGAGCGACGCGGGCAGCTGCCCTGGCACTGAGAGCCCTGCGAAGCCAGTGAGCTGAGACGCACACGCCTCTGGTGAGACAAAAATGTCTCACATGGCCTACGGTTGTCTCATGGCCGTCGATCGTGAACACATGCTGCGCAGCGCAGCCGCCCTGCTCACCCGGAAATCCACGTCCACGATGGACGAGGTCGCCAGGGCGGCCGGAATCAGCCGGGCCACGCTGCACCGCCACTTCGCAGGGCGGGACGCACTCGTACGGGCCCTCGAAGGGCTCGGCATCGAGGAGTGCGAAGCGGCTCTGACGGCCGCGCGACTCGGTGACGGCACCGCTCAGGAGGCCGTCCGCCGCCTGGTGCGGGAGCTCGAACCCGCCGCCGGACTGCTCGCGTTCCTCTACACCGAGAACCAGCTGTTCGAGGGCGAGGAGCAGAACGAGGGCTGGGCCAGGATCGACGCCGGCATCGCCGCTCTGTTCCGCCGCGGCCAGCAGGACGGCGAGTTCCGCATCGACCTCACCCCCGCCTGGCTCACCGAGGCGCTCTACGGCCTCATGGCCTCGGGCGCCTGGGCTGTGAGCGAGGGCCGGGTCGCCGCCAAGGACTTCAACCACATGATCGTCGAGCTGTTGCTCGGCGGCGCACTCCGGAGAGAGGAATCATGACCAGCACCCTGCAGCCGGCCCGCGCGACGGAGGAAGAGAGGCGTCCGGGCCGCTGGCTCGCGCTGTCCGTCCTCGTGCTGGCCGTGCTGCTGGTGGCCGTCGACGCGACCGTGCTCGGTCTCGCGACCCCCTTCATCAGCGAGGACCTGAAGCCGTCCGGCACCCAGTTGCTGTGGATGGGTGACGTCTACTCGTTCGTCATCGCGGGCCTGCTCGTCTCCATGGGCAGCCTCGGTGACCGCATCGGCCGCAAGCGGCTGCTGCTCATCGGCGCCACCGCGTTCGGCGCGGTGTCCGTGCTCAACGCCTATGCGACGACACCGGAGTTGCTGATCCTGGCGCGGGCGCTGCTCGGTGTCGCGGGCGCGACCCTGATGCCGGCCACGCTCGCCCTGATCCGCAACCTCTTCCACGACCGGCGCGAACGCAGCCTCGCCATCGGCATCTGGGGCGCTACCGCCTCCGCCGGTACAGCGGTCGGCCCGGTCGTCGGCGGTTTCCTGCTCGAACACTTCTGGTGGGGCTCGGTCTTCCTGATCAACCTGCCCGTCATGGTGGTCCTCGTCGTCGTCGGCATCAGGCTGCTGCCCGAGTCGCGCAACCCGGCGCCGGGCCCGTGGGACCTGCGGAGCGTCGTCCTGTCGCTCGTCGGCATGGTCGGCATCGTGTACGGCATCAAGGAGGCGGCGTCGCACGGGTTCTCGTGGCCGGCGCTGGGCGCGGCAGTTCTGGGCGCCGCCGCTCTGTACGGCTTCGTGCGCCGCCAACTCGCTCTGCCCATCCCCCTCCTGGACATGCGGCTGTTCCGCGACCGGGGGTTCAGCGGGGCCGTGCTCTCCGACCTGCTGACCATCCTCGGACTGTCCGGGCTGGTGTTCTTCCTCTCGCAGTACCTGCAACTCGTGCAGGGCCGGGGGCCGCTGGAGGCCGGCCTCGCGGAACTGCCCGCAGCGATCGGTGCGGTGGTTGCGGGCCTGCTCGCCGGGGCGGCGGCCCGGCGCTACTCGGTACGGGCGGTGGTCTCGGGCGGGCTCGCGGCCATCGGCCTGGCCCTGGCCACGCTCACCCTGGTGGACCAGTCGACCGGCTATCCCCTGCTCGGCACCGCGCTCCTGGTCGTCGGCGTGGGCGCCGGCCTCTCGTTCACCGTGACCTCCGACGTCATCCTGGCCGGCGTCCCCAAGGAGCAGGCGGGTGCGGCGGCCGCGGTGTCGGAGACGGCGTACGAGCTGGGCGCCGCCCTCGGCATCGCCCTGCTCGGCTCGGTCGTCACCGGCGTCTACCGGAACTTCGACGCCCCGACGGGCACGCCGCCCGAGGCCCACGAATCACTGGGCGGCGCGGTGGAAACGGCGGCGGGCCTGCCGGCGCCCACTGGTGAGGCGTTGCTGACGGCGGCCCGCGAGGCCTTCACCGACGGCATCGCACTGGCGGCGGGGGCAGGGGCGGTGGTGCTGCTGGCAGCGGCGGGGGCAGCTTGGGTACTGCTGAAGGGTCAGCGGCTGGAGGGGCGCGGCGACCACCCGTAGGGGCCCCTGAATAGCGCCCCTCCAGGGGTGCGGGGAGCTGTGCGACAGCCGCGAAGCCCCCGCGGCCGGCAGACAACCCCCAATACCCCTAAGCGGCCTTGGCCTTCGTGGCATACATGTCCACGTACTCCTGGCCCGACAACCGCATGACCTCGGTCATCACCGAGTCGGTCACCGCCCGCAAGACATACCGGTCCCGGTCCATCCCCTCGTACCGAGAAAACTCCATCGCCTCACCGAACCGCACCGTGACCCGCCCCGGCCGGGGCATCCCCGCCCCGCCGGGCTGCAGCTTGTCCGTGCCGATCATCGCGAACGGCACAACCGGCGCGCCTGTCATCAGCGTCAGCCGGGCGATGCCGGTGCGCCCCCGGTAGAGACGCCCGTCGGGGGAGCGCGTGCCCTCCGGGTAGATCCCGAACATGCGCCCCTCCTCCAGCACCCGGCGGCCGGTCATCAGCGCCGCGACACCGCCGTTGGCCCCGTCCCGGTCCACCGGGATCATGCCGACGCCGGTGAAGAACCACGCCATGAGGCGGCCCTTGAAACCCTTGCCGGTGACGTACTCGTCCTTGCCGATGAACACGACCTGCCGGTCGCAGACCAGCGGCAGGACCATCGAGTCGATGAACGTGAGGTGGTTGCCGGCCAGGATCACCGGCCCGTCTCCCGGGATGTGCTCCATGCCCTCCACCCGTGGGCGGAACATCAGGCGCATGATCGGTCCGAGCAGTGCCTTGATGAGCACGAAGCGGGACAACGGGCCCTCCGGTGTCAAGGGATCGGTATAAGTCTGTGCAGGTGAGGACGATACTCGCGCCTCGGGGGGTAGTGCACATCGGGTTCACCGACTACTTACGCACTGTTGACCCGCGTTTACCTGCGGTGGCGCACTGTTGCCAGCACATCACAGCCCGCCATGAATGTGACGGACATCGCGCGAAGACGTACGGGTACGCCCGATGAACGCGTACCCGCCGAGCTGCCGCCAATGCGGACCGGCCACCGGTCCGTCCTGATCCGCCTCTCCTCGACCGCTTCCTCACGACATCCAGCGTCACCCGCGTGTTCCGTCCACGGTCTCCCTGTCGACATGTACACGCACCTACGATCGGTTCGTTCGAACAGATGACGGTGCGGCAGGAGGGACGCTCATGGGCACGCTGGAGTCGAACGGCCATGCGCAGGGGGAGTCGGCGGCGACGGGGCGGCGGGCGCTGCTCGGAGCCGCGATGCTGGGTGCGGGCGGCGCGGTCCTCGGGCTGCCCGGCGCGGCGAGAGCCGATGCCCAGGACGCCAGGCGGAACGCGCAGCGCGACGCGAAGCACGGAGGCGGTGGCTTGAAGGGCCTGCCCGTACCGACGATCATCGGCCACCGGGGTGCCAGCGGGTACCGCCCCGAGCACACCCTCGGGTCCTACCAACTCGCCCTCGACCTGGGCGCGGACATCGTCGAGGCCGGTGACCTGGTCCCCACCAAGGACGGCCACATCGTCTGCCGCCACGAACCGGAGATCGGCGGGACGACCGACGTCGCCGACCACCCCGAGTTCGCGAGCCGCCGGACCACCAAGGTCCTGGACGGCGTCTCCCTCACCGGCTGGTTCACCGAGGACTTCACGCTCGCCGAGCTGAAGACGCTGCGCGCGATCGAACGTATTCCGGCCAACCGCCCGCACAACACCCTCTACAACGGCCACTGGGAGATCCCCACCTTCGAAGAGGTCCTCCGCTGGCAGGACGAGCAGACCCGCAAGCGCGGCAAGCAGGTCTGGATCTACCCCGAGACCAAGCACCCCACCTACTTCCGGGAGCTCGGCCTGGGCCTGGAGGAGCGGGTCGCGAAGCTGCTGCGCAAGCACGGCAAGGACAGGAGGAACTCACCCGTCATCCTGCAGTCCTTCGAGCCGACCAGCATCCAGCGTCTGAACCGGCTGGTGGGCAACCCGCTCGTCGTCCTGCTCTCCGCCGCGGGCACACGCCCCTGGGACTTCGTGACGACCGGCGACCCGCGCACCGTCGCCGACCTCATCAAACCGGCCGGTCTGAAGGAGATCGCCTCGTACGCACAGGGCATCGGCCCGACCCTCGACCTGGTCGTCCCGAAGGACTCGACGGGCGCGCTCACCTCACCGACCACCCTGGTCGCGGACGCGCACGCGGCGGGGCTGATCCTGCACCCGTACACCATGCGCAACGAGAACCCCTTCCTGCCGACGAACTTCCGCAACGGCACGGACGCTGACGCCTTCGGAGACGCATTCGGCGCGTACCGGACGTACTTCGCGACGGGTATCGACGGCGTTTTCACGGACAACCCGGACACGGGTGTGCTGGCCCGCGCGGACTTCGTCAACGACTGAACGTCCGGACCCGGTTGGGGTGACAACCGGCCGTTCCGGCAACCTTTCGCCGGAGCGGCCGCGTCGTGCCGCATATGACCCACGACATGGTTTCCGCCCTGCGCCCCCTGCTGGCCGCCGAGGCCTCGGCGGAGGCGTACGCATACGGCGACGAGCCGGGCGATCTGGAACAGGCCGTCTGGCTCCGCCTCCTGGAGCGCCTCGACTCCGACGGCCCGCCGGCCGACCCGCAGAACTGGCTCCGCCGGGCCGTCCGCTCCGAGGCCCGCCGCAACCGCCGTACCGCCCGCATCGAACGGCCGTACGGTGATCAGCCCGCGGCCGACGACCGCCCGGGCCCCGAGCAGCTCGCCCTCACCGCCGCCCGTCATCGCGCCCTGCGTGACGCGGTGCGCCGCCTGCCCGGCCGCTGCCCGGTTCTGATGGAGGCCCTGCTGTCGCCGAAGGACCTCACATACCGGGAAATCGCGGGGGAGTTGGGTATCTCACAGGGAAGTCTTGGCCCGGAACGTTCTAGATGCCTGGGATGTCTCCGTCGATTGCTGACGCCGGAGGTTGCGGCGCGCGAAGCGCGGGGATAGGAGTGAGGACATACGACTGAGCAGGTGAGCGGGAGGCGTGCACACATGGGCATGAGCGTGACCATCTCCGTGGCGACGGAACGGGACGCCGAACAGATCTTCCGGCTGCAGTACCTGTGCTTCCAGAGCGAGGCGGCCCTGTACGGCAACTACCGGATCGATCCGCTCGTCCAGACCCTGGACTCCGTCCGGGAGGAAGTCGGCGCGGACTGCGTCTTCGTGGCGCGGCTGGGCGAGGAGGTGGTCGGTTCGGTGCGCGGCACGCCGAACCCCGACGGCACGGCGTCCATCGGCAAGCTCTGCGTCCACCCCCGCCTCCAGGGCCACGGCATCGGCGCCCGCCTCCTGCGCGCGGCCGAGTCGGCGCTCGCGGAGGAACGCGGCGCCAAGAGGTTCCGCCTCAGCGCGGGCCACCGCAGCGACGCCGGCCTGCGCCTGTACCGCCGGGTCGGCTACGAGACGGTGGGCACGGACAAGGGCCGCGACGGAGTGCCGATGATCGTCCTGGAAAAGCCGGCGGGGACCTACGCGGCAACCGCCTGAAAGAGGGCCAGGGGGCGCTCCGACAGGGGCGCGGGGAACTGCGCGACAAGCCACAACGGCCCCGCAGCCGCGCAGTAGACCTCAGCCAGCCTCCCCCTTGGGCGCCCGGGCCTTCCGCAGCCAGTACATCGCGGAGATCGGCAGCAGCACCGGAATGAACAGGTATCCCACCCCGTAGTCGGACCACACGGTCGAGTCGGGAAACGCGGACGGCTCGACCAGCGTCCACGTCCCCACGACCAGCACACCGGCGAGCTCACCGGCGCAACAGACCAGTGCGGCCTTCCGCGCCGTCTCCCCGCCCCGCACCAGTGAGTACGTGATGAACCCGTACACCACACCGGCGACAGCCGACAGCGAGTAGGCGAGCGGCGCATGCCCGAACTCGGTCGAGATCTGCACGGCGGACCGGGACACCGCACCGACGACCATCACGCCGTACAGCCAGACCAGCAGCATGCCCGGCCCGCTGATGAGCCGCTCGCGCACAGGCTGCTCCTGCGCGGACCTGTCCGTGGTGGCCATCTCACCCTCCCCAGATGTCATGGAGCCGCACCTCCAGTGCGGCCAGCACCACACCGCCGGCGGCAACCGTCACCGAGCCCCAGCGTGTGCGTTCCGCCAGCGACATGAACCCGGTCACCGGCACGCACGCCAGTGCGCCCAGCAGATACGCCACGAAGATCGTCGTACCCTGCTCCGGCTTCTCGCCCCGGACGAGCTGGACGATGCCGACCACCAGCTGGACCACGGCGAGCAGGGTGACCACGCCCATGCCGATGAAGTGCCAGTCCTTGGTGGGCTGATCGCGAGAGGCGGCCCACCCGCACCAGGCGGCGAGCGCGAGAGCGGCGACGGCGGTCGCGACCGTCAGGGCATCAAGCATGCCGCGACCCTATTACGGCTCAAAATGCCTGATGCGGTCGGCCCCGGGTCGCGTCGCCGGGGTGCCACGGGGGTCATCCGCGTCCATGCCTGTCCGGGATATGGACACGCAGGGGACGGACATTCTCGGCCGCACCCATACGTCTGCTTTGCTGATCGTATGACCCCCTGAGCGGCCGCACCCTAGCGACCGAGGCGATCCTGACGCCCGGTGCTCGTTGTATGTGTCGAGTGTGCGCCTTCTGGAAAGCCCCCGCACCACTCCCGAGTCTCGCGTTCACCCGCCGCCGACACCGTTGTCCCGGAGCCCCCCGGAAAACAACCCGTACGGCAGCTTCCTCGCCGTCGGGAAGAACAACGAGGACGACCCCCCGGGTCGCGAAGCCGGCGAAGCTCCTCACCTCCGCCGCGGTCGCGAAGTTCATCGAGGACAAGTGCGACGGTTCCGTGATCCCCTCCCTCTGAGGGGTACTTACCGACACGTACGGGGTCCGCTCCCTTACCGGGTGTGGACCCCGTGATGCGGTTCCGAGGCCGCATGCTGCATGCTGGGCAGTTCGGCAGGCCGTGCAGGTTTGTGGGTTTGTAGGTCTGCAGGTTTCGACGGCTACGGAGCGGCGCATGACGAGCACCTTCCCCAACATCTCCAT
The DNA here is from genome assembly GCF_033441795.1 of Streptomyces sp. ADMS. Lineage (NCBI taxonomy): Bacteria > Bacillati > Actinomycetota > Actinomycetes > Kitasatosporales > Streptomycetaceae > Streptomyces > Streptomyces sp. ADMS. Next base: position 11,634 of record NZ_JAVFVX010000107.1, read on the forward strand.
CAGCACGGAGCGGTTGGTACTGCGCCCTCTCGACGAGGACGACATCCCCGCGCTGGCCGAGATGATGAGGGACGAACAGGTCGCTGCCTGGACCGACGTCCCCCAGCCTTTCACCGAGGACGCCGCCCGCACCTGGATCACCGAGTACGCGCCCGCCGAACGCACCGAGGGCCGCGGCCTCGACTTCGCCGTCACCGAGTTCCTCACCCAGCGCCTGGTCGGCATCGTCCAGCTCACCAAGACGAACTGGCACATCCGGTCCACCGAACTGTCGTACATCATCGCCCCCTGGGCGCGCGGCGAGGGCTACGCCTCCGAGGCCGCGCTCGCCACCTCCCAATGGGTGCTCGGCGACCAGAAGTTCGAGCGGGTCGAGCTGCGCACGGCCGCCGACAACACCGCCTCCCAGCAGGTCGCCCAGAAGATCGGCTGTATCAGCGAGGGTGTCCTGCGGGGAGCCTGTATAGCGCACGTACGCACCGAGGACGACACCTGGACCGACGTACGCACCGACTTCATCGTGTGGAGCCTGCTGCCCGAGGACCTCGAAGGAGCCGGTGAGGATATGGCCGACAGCAGCGGTTTCACGTCGTACTCCAACTGGAACTGACCGTCGGCAGTCGCGCCGAGCACACCAGGTACGCTCACGTAACCCCGTAGCGTCCGACTCCGTACGGGATGTCCCTTGCTTGTCGACGCCCCGCGCGAACCCTCTGGAGACTGACGACGATGGCCGACCGGGTCACGGTGATCGGCTGGGACGGCTCGCCCCTGACCGCCACGGCGCGCTCCGCCCTCGGCGCCGCCACGCTGGTGGCCGGCGCGGCCCACCATCTCGCGCTCCCCGAAGTACCCCCGGCCGCCGAACGCATCCGCCTGGGCAGCGTCGCCCTCGCCGCCCGCCGGATCGCCGGCCATCGCGGCACCGCCGTCGTCCTCGGTGACGGAGACCCCGGCTTCTTCGGTGTCGTACGCATGCTGCGCGCCCCCGAGTTCGGCCTGGAGGTCGAGGTCGTCCCCGCCGTCTCCTCGGTGGCCACCGCGTTCGCCCGCGCCGGCATGCCCTGGGACGACTCCGAGGTCGTCGTCGCCCACCGCCGCACCCTGCGCCGCGCGGTCAACGTGTGCCGCGCCCACCCCAAGGTCGCCGTCCTCACCTCACCCGGCGCCGGACCCGCCGAACTCGGCCTGCTCCTCGACGGGGTCCACCGCACCTTCGTCATCTGCGAGGAACTGGGCACCGAGCGCGAACAGATCACGGTCCTCACCTCCGACAAGGCCGCCGACCGTGCCTGGCGCGACCCGAACGTCGTCATCGTCATCGGTGGCCCCGCCGCCGCGAGCGACGACAGCGGCTGGATCGCGGGCCGCGACCCGGCCGCGGGCCCACGCGGCTGGGCCCTGCCCACCGAGGCGTACGGTCACGGCTCCACCACGTCCGGCGGACCGCTCGCACCCGCCGAGGGCGAGACCGAGCTGCTGCGGGCCGCCCAACTCGCCCGCCTGGGACCGCGCGTGGGCGACCTCGTCTGGGACATCGGCTGCGGCAGCGGCGCCTTCGCCACCGACGCGGCCCGCAGCGGCGCCGCCGTCATCGCCGTCGACCGGAACGTGGAGGCCTGCGCCCGCACCGACTTCGCCGCCCGGCGTTTCGGCGTCCAGCTCCAGATCGTGCGCGGCGAGGCCCCGCACATACTCGAGGACCTCCCCGAGCCCGACGTCGTCCGCGTCGGCGGCGGGGGAGCGGCGGTGGTCTCCGCGGTCGCCGACCGGCGCCCGCAGCGCATCGTCACGCACGCGGCGACCCGCGACGCGGCCGAACTCGTCGGCCGCGACCTGACCGAGCACGGCTACCAGGTCGAGTGCGCCCTCCTCCAGTCCGTCGTGCTCGACATCCGGGCCTGGACGGAGAAGGAGCGGAGCGTCGCGTTCCTGCTCAGCGGAGTACTGCCCGACCGTGCGCCCTGACGCCGGTTGCCGTCCCGCGATCCTGTTGTCGTACTGCGCGCGGTAGGCTGGCCGACCGTTGCACTGCACTCCGTGGCCCGGTACTTCGTAGCCCAATGTCCGGAAAACGCGCCCGTTTTGGGGTGAGTGTGGTACGGCGGGACCGGCAGGGCGCGCAACGTGGCGCAGTCCACAGCGGTCCGTGGCGGATCAAGGTGCCGCTACGGCGGAACGGCCGCAAGAATGCCAGTTGATGGCGACAATGCCAGTTAGTGGCTTTGTCGTCTTTCTGGGACGGGTCGTTCGTGCCGCTGGGCACGCATGCTCGTTCTTCACTACGGGGCGATCGGTGAGCCGTGACGGGCGAGCTGGTCGTAGAAGCACTAACCGATGGGCGAGGGGTACGCATGACCGACACCGGCCAGGTCCCGGCCGAGGGACTGCCGGAGAGCGCAGGCATGGTGGAACAGCCGGGCGTTCCCGCGCACGGTGCGTACACCTACCTCTCCGAGACCACCGCCGAGGACGAAGACCTGCTGCTGCTCCCGGGCGCCCAGAGCGCGTGGGGCAACGAGGTCGCTCCACCCGCTCCGGCGCCCGTCGTCGAGGCCGTGCACGAGCCCGGCCCGCACGAGACCGGTGGCCGCGACAGCGGCTCGGTCGACCTGAGCGCCGTACGCCTCGCGACCCAGGCCCCCGCCTCCCTGGCGACGGCACCGATCCCGCCCCGCCGCCCGCTGCACCTCGGCCCGCCGACCCCCGACGCCTCCGCGAGCCCGGTCCGCTCCCTCGCCGACCGGGGCCCGGCCGGCATGCCCGCACCCGTACGCCAGTTCGGTGCGCCCGCACAGGCCCCCGGCCCCGAATACCTCGACGCGGCTCCTCTGTTTGCCGAAACGGCCCCGCAGGGCGCGGCTCCCTGGGGCGCCCAAGCGCAGGCTCACACAGCGGTGCAGGCCGCGCCGGCGCCGCTGGTGACCGAGGGGGTGCACACGGCGGAAACGGTTGTTCCACTTCTGACCGAGACTCCGACTCCGACTCCGGAGCCCGAGGCGCCTGGGGTGACGGAGCCGGCGGAGCCCGCCCCGGCGCTCCAGGAGGCGACCCCGGAGGCGGCGCGCGAGGAGGAGCAGCCGGAGGGTACCTACGAGACGCCCGAGGCCGCTCCCTCGGCCCACTCGCCGGAGGACGCGTACGCCGGCCAGGGCGCCGAGGGTTTCGAGGGTGCGTACGCCTTCGAGGCCCCCCATATCCCGGAGCCCGCCGTGGCGACTCCAGCCGCTGAGGCTCCCGAAGCCGGCCCCGTCTTCCCGGCGGCCCCCGAGACCCCCGATGTGGCGCAGGCCCCGGAGGAGACCGAGGGCGCCCCGATGCCGCCCGAGGACGCTCACCTCGTCGTGCCGGAGGCGGAACCCGTACCGGTCGTCCAGCTCGTCGTGCCGGAGG
>NZ_JAVFVX010000107.1:15126-25107 GCF_033441795.1 Streptomyces sp. ADMS
GAACCCGTACCGGTCGTCCAGCTCGTCGTGCCGGAGGCGGAACCCGTACCGGTCGCGCCGCTCGTGCAGGATGCGCCCGTTGTATCGGACGCGCAGGTCGCGCCGCTCGTGCCGGACGCGCAGGTCACGCTGGTCGCGCCGCTGGCGCCGGAGGCTCACCTCGCCCCCGAGGTTCACCGGATGACGGCCCCGCAGCCCCTCCCGCACCTCACCCAGCAGGCCGGCCCGGAGAGCGCGCCGCAGGCGGCGGACCCGGGTGACCCCGTCGGGGCCCCGGCTGTCCCCGTCGAAAAGTTCGCGGCTCCGCCCGCTGTGGAGGAGCCCCCGGTTGTCCATCTCGTGGACCCGGCGTCCCAGCAGATGGGCACCGCCGCTGCCCAGGTGACAGAGGCGGCCCTGCCCGCGGAAGCGCAGCCCGAGGCCGTACCGGCGGAAGCGCCCGCTCCTGTTCCCGCCAACGCCGGGCACCCCGCTGCCGAGGTCGAGACACAGCCGTCCGTGACCGAAGCCGCAGAAGTACAGACAGCTGTTCCCGATGCGGTCGAAAGCGTCGTCGAACAGGCGGCCCCGAGCGACCAGGCACCCACTGCGCCCCCCGGGCCGGAACCCGCGGCGGCCCCCGCCGAGGAGCTCAGTCCGTTCGCCGAGCCGCAGTCGGCCGACCAGCCCCAGCCGTTCGCCGAGCCACAATTCGTCGAGCTGGCAGGCCAGTTCGTCCCGGTGGACGGCACCGTGCCCAGGACCCCGCACCTGGCCCCGACACCGCCGCACGGACTCGTCCTTTCCGAGGACCACGGGCCCGGGGGGGTTGCTGTCCCCGAGCCCGTACCCGCGACCGCCCTCCAGGCGCCGGAGCCGGCACAGCCCGCCGAGCCCGAGAACCCGGAACCAACGGCCCCGGAAGCGGCGCAGGCCGTCCCGGTCGAGGAGCCCGAAGCGACTCCCGGCCCCGAACTCGATGCCGCACAGGTGGTGGCACAGCAAGCGGAGGACCTGGACACCAGGGCCGCCGACCAGGAAGAGAGCGAAGAGAGCACGGCGGCGGTGGAAGACCTACGAGTGTCCACCGGCCCGGCCGCCCCCGGCTACGACGACGCCGAGCGCGAGGCCGTGCTCAAGGTGATGCGTGAGCGCCGGGACATCCGTAACGGTTTCCGCAGCGACCCGATCCCGCACGACGTACTGCTGCGTGTGCTGGAGGCGGCCCACACGGCGCCGTCCGTCGGCCACTCGCAGCCCTGGGACTTCGTCGTGATCCGCTCCGCGGAGACCCGCGGCACGATGCACGAACTGGCCGCACGGCAGCGCGAGGCGTACGCCAGGTCGCTGCCGAAGGGCCGGGCGAAGCAGTTCAAGGAACTGAAGATCGAGGCCATCCTCGACACCCCGGTGAACATCGTCGTGACCGCCGACCCGACCCGCGGCGGCCGCCACACGCTCGGCCGGCACACTCAGCCGCAGATGGCGCCCTACTCCTCCGCGCTCGCGGTCGAGAACCTGTGGCTCGCGGCCCGCGCCGAGGGCCTCGGCGTCGGCTGGGTCAGCTTCTTCGACGAGCGCGAGATGGTCCGCACGCTGGGTCTGCCCGAGCACCTGGAGGTCGTGGCCTACCTCTGCGTCGGCTACGTCGACGAGTTCCCGGAGGAGCCCGAGCTGATGCAGGCGGGCTGGTCCAAGCGCCGCCCGCTGTCGTGGGTCGTGCACGAGGAGACGTACGGCCGCCGTGCGCTGCCCGGTGAGGAGCCGCACGACCTGCTCGCGGAGACCGTCGCCAACATCCGCCCGCTGGACGCCAAGGCGCTCGGTGAGGCGTGGGAGCGCCAGAAGCGGATGACGAAACCGGCGGGTGCGCTCGGCATGCTGGAGATCATCTCCGCGCAGCTGTCAGGGCTGTCCCGCATGTGCCCGCCCCCCATCCCTGAGCCGGCGGCAGTCGCGATCTTCGCGGGTGACCACGGAGTGCACGCCCAGGGCGTCACCCCCTGGCCGCAGGAGGTGACCGCACAGATGGTCGCCAACTTCCTCGGCGGCGGCGCGGTCTGCAACGCCTTCGCGAACCAGGTGGGCGCCGAGGTCTGCGTCATCGACGTGGGTGTGGCCTCGGAGCTGCCCGCCACCCCGGGTCTGCTGCCCCGCAAGATCCGGGCGGGCACGTCCGACATGACGACCGGCCCCGCGATGACCCGCGAGGAGGCCAAGGCGGCCATCGAGGTCGGCATCGAGACGGCCCGCGACCTGGTGGCGGCCGGCAACAAGGCCCTGCTCACGGGCGAGATGGGCATCGCGAACACCACGGCGTCGGCGGCCCTGATCTCGGTCTTCACGGACACGGACCCCGCCGAGGTCACGGGTCGGGGCACCGGCATCAACGACGAGACCCTCGCCCGCAAGACCGAGGTCGTCCGCCGTGCCATCGACTTCCACCAGCCGGACCCGGCCGACCCGATCGGCGTCCTGTCGGAGATCGGCGGCTTCGAACACGCGGCCATGGTCGGCCTCCTCCTCGGCGGGGCCTCACTCCGTACGCCGGTGATCCTGGACGGCGTCAGCGCCGGCGCCGCCGCCCTGGTGGCCCGTGCGATCGCCCCCGAGGTCCTGGCCGCGTGCATCGCCGGCCACCGCAGCGCGGAACCGGGCCACGTGGCGGCCCTGAACAAGCTGGGCCTGCGCCCCCTGGTCGACCTGGACCTCCGCCTGGGCGAGGGCACGGGTGCGCTGCTGGCCCTGCCACTGGTCCAGAGCACGGCGAGGGCGATGCACGAGGTGGCGACGTTCGACTCGGCGGGAGTAACGGAGAAGTAGGACGACTTTCCGGCGGCGACGCGCGGCTGTGGGCAGTCGTTCCGCGCGGGCGGAAGGGGTGGGCACAGCCGCAGACGAACCCGCACATGCCGGGGGTCCGTCTGCGGAGCCCCGGCTTCGGGAAGGGGCGGGCTCGGGGACGATGAACCCCCGACCCGAGCCCCCACTCCACCCGCACCGTAAAATGCGCACGTCAGGGGCCACCCACCGTAAACCCACACCGGCTCCGACCAGAACCACCGCAAGAGGGAGCCGCACCCCCATGGCCGAACACCCCGCCTACCCCGTAGGCCTCCGCCTGACAGGCCGCCGAGTGGTGGTCCTGGGCGCCGGCCAGGTAGCCCAGCGCCGCCTCCCCGCCCTCATCGCGGCGGGCGCGGACATCCTCCTCGTGTCCCCCGAGGCAACCCCCTCCGTGGAGGCGATGGCGGACGCGGGTGAACTCGCCTGGGAGCGCCGCCCCTACGCGGACGGCGACCTGGCGGATGCCTGGTACGCCCTGATCGCGACCAGCGACGTCCAAGCGAACGCCCAGGCCTCCGCCGAAGCCGAACAGCACCGCGTCTGGTGCGTCCGCTCCGACGACGCAGACGCGGCGACGGCCTGGACCCCGGCCACCGGCCACAGCGAGGGCGTCACGGTCGCCGTCCTCACCACCGACGTCAAGGGCCGCGACCCCCGGCACACCGCCGCCATCCGTGACGCGGTCGTGGAGGGCCTGCGCGACGGCACGCTCGTGGCGCCCCACCACCGCACCCGCGCCCCCGGCGTCGCCCTGGTCGGCGGCGGCCCGGGCGACCCGGACCTGATCACGGTCCGGGGACGCCGCCTGCTCGCCGAGGCGGACGTGGTCATCGCGGACAGGCTCGGTCCGCGCGACCTCCTCGCCGAACTGCCTCCGCACGTCGAGGTGATCGACGCCGCGAAGATCCCGTACGGCCGTTACATGGCCCAGGAGGCCATCAACAACGCGCTGATCGAACACGCGAAGCTGGGCAAGCGGGTCGTACGGCTGAAGGGCGGCGACCCGTACGTCTACGGCCGGGGCATGGAGGAGGTCCAGGCGCTGGCCGAGGCGGGCATCGCCTGCACGGTCGTCCCCGGCATCTCCAGTTCGATCTCGGTCCCGGGCGCGGCCGGCATCCCGGTCACACACCGCGGGGTGGCCCACGAGTTCACGGTGGTCAGCGGCCATGTCGCCCCCGACGACGAACGCTCCCTCGTGGACTGGCCGTCCCTCGCGAAGCTGACCGGCACGCTCGTCGTCCTCATGGGCGTCGACAAGATCGGCCGGATCGCCGAGACCCTGGTGGCGCACGGCAAGTCCCCTGACACGCCGGTCGCCCTGGTCCAGGAGGGCACGACAGCGGCCCAGCGGCGCGTCGACGCGACCCTCGCGACGGTCGCCGAGACGGTCCGTACGCAGGACGTGAAGCCCCCCGCGGTGATCGTGATCGGCGCGGTCGTGAACGTAGGCCCGGAGGCAGTGGTGTAACCCCGGGTAACGCAATCCGTTCCCAGCCGTTGGCACCGCACCCAGGACAAGGCAGTATCACCCCTGTGGCCGATCTCATCACCGTCGAGGACCCCGACGACCCGCGCCTGCGCGACTACACGGGCCTGACCGACGTCGAACTGCGCCGCAAACGCGAGCCCGCGGAGGGCCTCTTCATCGCCGAGGGTGAGAAGGTCATCAGACGGGCCAAGGACGCCGGTTACGAGATGCGCTCGATGCTCCTGTCCGCGAAGTGGGTCGACGTCATGCGTGACGTCATCGACGAACTCCCGGCCCCGGTCTACGCGGTCAGCCCGGAGCTCGCCGAACGCGTCACCGGCTACCACGTGCACCGCGGCGCCCTCGCCTCCATGCAGCGCAAACCGCTCCCGACGGCGGACGAACTCCTGCAGACCGCACGCCGGGTGGTGGTCATGGAGTCGGCCAACGACCACACCGGCATCGGCGCGATGTTCGCTTCGGGTCCACAAGACGACACGGGTCAGCGGATCGCGATCTTCGAGGGTTTCGTTGATCATGCGAATCTTGGGGCTGCGTTCCGTAGTGCCGCCGCTCTGGGCATCAGGGGGATTCTGTTGTCGCCGGACTGTGCGGATCCCCTGTACCGGCGTGCGATCAAGGTGTCGATGGGTGCTGTCTTCTCGGTCCCCTACGCGCGGTTCGACGCGTGGCCGGCGGGGCTCGACGTCGTGCGTGAGGCCGGGTTCGACATCCTGGCCATGACGCCGGACGAGAAGGCGACCCCACTGGACAGGCTGGACCCGAAGTACTTCGAGAGGTGCGCCATCATGCTGGGGTCGGAGGGGCATGGACTGTCTACGTTCGCTCTTCGGGCTGCGGATGAGTGGGTGCGTATTCCTATGTCTGCCGGGATCGACTCCCTCAACGTGGCGGCTGCTTCCGCCGTCGCGTTCTACGCGACTCGGTCAAGGCCCGCCTGAAGAGCTGCGCAAGCGGCGGATCATGCCGGTCATCTCCCGCAAGGGCGCCCCGAACGTCAAAGGTCCGGGCGAACTCCGCTACGTCGTCGAGCAGACCTTCGCCCTCCTCCACCAGTTCGAACGCCCCGCCGTCGGCTGGGAACGCCGCACCGAACTCCACGACGCCTTCGTCTCGTTGGCCTGCGGCCAACCCCAGCCGTCAGCGGCTGAACGACACTGAGTGGAATGCCGGAGTCACCCAGGCCGGCGTCCTGCACCACTTCCGCTCCGAGGCCCAGCTGCTGGCGTGCGTCCTCGCCCTGCGCGAAGAAACCGACATGGAACAGCTCGGCACCGAACGCCCCCGGGGCCTGGGCCTTCCTTCGCCACCCGGCCGGCACAGCCACCGCAACGCCGACCGGGAAGGCATCGTCCGGCTGGATGCCGTCCTGCCGGCGGAGAGCGTCACCGAGGGCCACCCCGCGCAGGACTACTTCCGCGACCGCTGCCCGGGACTGCGTGTCTTCGTCACCGAGGCCTCGCCGAAGCATGCGAACTCGGTGAGTTCCGGGCCGAATCGAACCCCGAAGACGCGGTTGGCGCGATCACCGTCGTCATGGACGTCCTCCGGATCCACAGCCCGGGCGCGGGCGGCCCGTCGCCACCACCGGGCTCGCTGTCCGGCTGCACCTGCTCCTGCACCCGCTCCCGCCCGCTGTCGTCCCCGATTCCACGGCTGGGACCCTGGCATCCCTGAGCCGCTGCGATCCCCAGGGCCACCAGCAACGTCACCACGACGAACACGAACAGCCGCTGCCGCAGCAGCCGCGGATTGGCCGGTCGCCGCCCGGTCCCCGTGCCACGCGGCGCCGAACGCCCGGTGCCGCTGCGCGGGCCGGCACGGTTCCCGGATCGGGTCGTGTTCCGCGAGCCGGAAACCTGCCGGGACCCGGAACGCGACGAAGGGGCACCACCGCGGGAACCCCCGCCCCCACCCCGCGACGGCACGGCTCCGCGCGACCCGGAGGCACCCGAAGCAGGCCCCTGAGGCCGCCGCTGGGACTGGGACGAGGACTGCGACTGCGGGTGGGGCTGTGTCTGGGAGTGATACGGAGGCCGCTGGTCCGGATAGCTCTCGGTGAGCCGTCCGGTCGGCCGGTCCGCGTCGGAGGCACGCGGCGCGGGCGGCCGTACGTCCGCCATGCCCTGCGCCTCGCGCGCCGCGATCTCCTTGAGCCGCAGCGACAGTTGGAGGGTGCTGGGCCGTTCCTCCGGATCCTTGGCCAGACACGCCCGTACGAGGGGTGCCAACGCGTCCGGAACGCCCTGCAGGTGAGCTTCCTCGTGGACCACCCGGTACAGCATCACCTCGGAACTGCCGTGCCCGAAGGGTGAGTCGGCCATCGAGGCGTACGCGAGAGTGGCACCCAGCGAGAACACGTCCGTGGCCGGAGTGACCGCTGCGCCGCGCACCTGTTCGGGCGCGAGGAAGCCGGGAGAACCGACCGCCGTACCGACGTGGGTGAGCGTCGAGGCCCCGGTCGCCCAGGCGATGCCGAAGTCGATGATCCGCGGCCCTTTCGGGGACAGCAGGATGTTGGACGGCTTCAGGTCCCGGTGCACGACACCGGCCTCGTGCACGGCGACCAGTCCCTCGGAGAGGGCGGCGCCGATGGAGGCGACGTCGGCCGCGGTGAGCGGCCCCTCGTCGACGACCTTGTCGTGCAGGGAGGGCCCGGGCACGTACTGCGTGGCGAACCACGGCCGGTCGGCGTCCAGATCGGCGGCGACGAGCCGCGCCGTGCACCCGCCCCTGATCCGCCGGGCCGCCGAGACCTCGCGCGCGAACCGCGAACGGAACTCCTGATCCTCCGCCAGATCGGGCCGGATGACCTTCAGTGCGACCCGCTGGCCCCGCTTGTCGGAGCCCAGGTAGACCACACCCATCCCGCCGGCGCCGAGCCGTCTGTGAAGCCTGAACGAGCCGACGACACGCGGGTCCTCGCGCCTCAGGCGCATCATCGCCATGTTCATCCCCGCTGCCCGGTCCGTTTGACGAGCGACAGCTTACGTTTCCGCGGCCGGGTGCGCGCAGAGGCCGCGCCCTCTCGTCCCGATGGATTGTCAGTGCCGGGTGGGAGACTTGAAAGGTGGTCAGGGAGCGCGCGAACAGGGCGGCTTGACAAGGCGTGTGATCCCAACCACCCGTCACAGAAGGGGGATTGGACCCGTGAAGGGTGACCGCGTGGAGATAGTCGTGGATGCCGGGGACACAACACGTACGTATGAGGTGGTGGCCGGCAGGGCGGGCCGTCGGGTGGAGACGGCAGTGCGCCGAGGGGTTGTGGAAGTGAGCGAAGTCACCAGGAGCGGATCAGTCGTCCGCACGGCCCGCTTCATGGCGAACCGAGTCCTGGCGCTGGTCGAGCAGCCGGTGCCGAGGGAGGACAGCTCGGAACAGTAGGGACACTCCGGGCACCCCCTCCGGGAAGACCCTGAGGCCTGGGGCCCCGTCTCCACCCAGGGGAGTACTCCCCAGGTCACGGGTCATCCTCCGGGAGGCCCGGCAATAGGTACGAGGGCATGACGACCTGTTCCCGCCGACACCCTAGATTTGAGGTCAAGCGGCGGGTGCAGCACTCGTCCCCCGAGGTCAGACACCCGCCGCTGCCAACCACCAGAGAACGGTCAGGAGAGGGACCATGGCCCACACGGCAACGCGGACGGCGCTCCGCACACAGGGACGCAAGGCGTACATCGCCGCGTTCCGCCCGCGCCGGCAGGGCCAGCGCCACCCACTGGTGGCGACGGCCATGGTCCTTCCCCTGGCAGCCCTGCTCGTGGTCGTCTTCGGCGGCTGGGAAGCAGTGGTCACACAAGCGTCGTCCGTGGGAGTGATGCTGGGGCGCTGAGCGGCGACCCCAGGCCCGGAAGAGCGGTCCGGGCGGGGACATCCACCCATTGAAACCCCGTGGGGACGGGGGTGCGGCGGACGGCAAAAAATGCCCGCGCAGCTGGGGAGCTGCGCGGGCATTGCCTTTTTCCGGGAGCATCCACGGTCGGCACCCCCAGCCCGTCCGGCGTTTGAGGACGCGGCCGTTCAGGCCGACGGGGGTCAGGGGCGCAGCCCCAGCGGGGTCGAAGGCGGAGCCCCTGGGGACGGAACGGGCAGGCGAGGCGGGGGCGAAACACCCCACCGCACCCAGCACTCACCCGGCACCCACCGCGCCTCGCCCCGTACCCTCGCGACCAGACCCAAGCGCCGCCTCAGGGAGCCCCGTGACCTCCACCCCCTTGCTCTCCGACCTCACCGCACGAGCCAAGGCCAGAGCCCACTCACGCACAGCCCCCTGCCCCTGCGGAGCGGACACCCTCGCCGACCGCCCCGACGGCACAGTCGTCCGTCACGCGGACACCGTCGCGAAGGCGCACGCCCCCGACACCGCTCCCGCCGAACTCACCGCCCGCCTCACCGTCGCCGGCCGCCTCCCCGGCATACTCCTGCCCCCGCTCGGCCCGACGCCCGTCGACCTGCACGGCAGACTCGTGACGTTCTGGCCGTACGGCGTCCCGGTCGACCCGGAGGACCCGGACGCGGCCCCCTGGGAGGAGGCCGCCACCCTGCTCGCCCGCCTCCACCGAGCCCCCGCCCCGCCCGGACTGCCGCCCATGCGGGGCCCGGCCAAGGCGGCCCGCGCCATCACCCGCCTCCGTGCCACCACCCCGCAGCCGGCCACCGAGCCGGTCCTGCGCGCCTGGGCGGCCCTGCCGGCCTGGGCCAGGGCCGAGGCCCCCATGCCGGACCTCCCCGGCCACTCGGACGCTACGGCCCTCTGCCACGGTGACCTCCACCTCGGTCAGCTCGTACGCCACCCGGCTCCGGACGGCCCCTGGCTGCTGATCGACGTGGACGACCTCGGTCTCGGCATTCCCGCCTGGGACCTTGCCCGCCCGGCTGCCTGGTACGCCTGCGGACTGCTCCCGCCCGACGAGTGGACCCGCTTCCTGACGGCCTACCGCACAGCCGGCGGCCCGGCCGTACCCGCCGACGGCGACCCCTGGCCCGCCCTGGACGCCGCCGCCCGCGCCCTCACCGTGCAGACGGCGGCCCTGGCGATCGTCAAGGCGACGGCGGCGGGCCGCGCGCTGGACGACGTACAGCAGGCCGTGGTCGACGCATGTGCCCGAATGGGTTCCGTACCTCTCGAGTTGGCCCACGAATACGCGAAGTAGGGTGCAACCGCACGGAGCCGGACAGAGTCTGTCCTGGCGAGAAGCGAAACCGGATCAAGAAGCGGTACCGACGGCGAGGAGTTGAGCCGAGCATGCAGTGTCCGAAGTGCCATGCGCCGATGCACACGTACAACCGCAACGGAGTCCAGATCGAGCAGTGCAGCGGTTGCCGGGGGATCTTCCTCGACTACGGCGAACTGGAGGCGCTGACCCGCGTGGAGTCCCAGTGGGCGGGCCCCGCGGCGCCGCCGCCCCCGGCCCCGCAGGGCTACCCGGCCGCTCCCGCACCTGCCTGGGGCGCCCCGCACGGCGGCCATCACGGCGGCCATGGCGGTCACTACGGCAAAAAGCGCCACAAGAGCTTCGGCCACATGCTGTTCTCCAGCTGACCGGAACCCCTGACCCGAACCGGAAGAAGCCCCCGACCGTGCGAGACGGCCGGGGGCTTCCGGAGTGTGGACGATACTGGGATTGAACCAGTGACCTCTTCCGTGTCAGGGAAGCGCTCTC
>NZ_JAVFVX010000108.1:0-24464 GCF_033441795.1 Streptomyces sp. ADMS
TGAGGTGCTAGTGCCCTTTATCGGGCGTGGGGGTTCAAGTCCCCCCTCGGACACATCGACATCGTTCATCGTGGACATAGTTGCCCCATGAGACCCGTTTCACGGGCAGGGGAAATCAGGCACCCGCCTCCGGCTCCCGGCCGGGCGCGGGTGTTTCGTCGTTCGGCAGGCGCTGGGCGTGTCCTCGTGTCCCCCGTTCGGTGGGCTGGTGGTGTAGTCAGCCGACAGCGATCCTTTCTCGTCGTGAGGTGTCTGCGGTGCGGGTTGCGGTTGTCGGGTCGTGGATCAGCAGGAGGGCGTCGGTGCGGAGAAGTTCCACGGCTTCTGCCGGCGAGGACAGCGGCCGAGTCTCCCCGGGGGGTCTCGGCCTGGCCGCAGGCAGTCGCCCCAAGGCGTGTTCGGAAGACCGCGCGCTGTCAGGTCGAGGGGTCCGGTCGGCGCTTCCCGACTCCGAGGAGAACCGTGAGCACTACGGAACTCGCCTGGTTCGAGTCCAGCTACAGCGGTAGCCGGGGCGACGCCTGCGTTGAGGTCGCCTTCACCGAACAGGCCATCTGTGCAAGGGACTACAAGGACGTGACGCGCCCCCACCTCGCGGTCGGCCGTGACGGCTGGACCTCGTTCGTACGGTACGCCGTGTACGGCTGAGCCCTATGGGCGGGCCCAGCCGTACGGCGTGACTCAGTCCCGCAACCGGTCGATCTGCCGCAACCTGTTCGTCGCGTCCAGAGCGGCCACCTTGTAGGACTCCGCGAGCGTCGGATAGTTGAAGACCGCGTTGACCAGATAGTCGACCGTTCCGTCGCACCCCATCACGGACTGGCCGATGTGGATCAGTTCCGTCGCTCCCGTGCCGAAGCAGTGGACGCCGAGGAGTTTGCGGGTCTCCGGGCAGACCAGCAGCTTGAGCATGCCGTGGGAGTCGCCGATGATCTGGCCCCGGGCCAGTTCGCGGTACCGGGAGATGCCGACCTCGAACGGTACGCACTCCTCGGTGAGCTGGTCCTCGGTGCGGCCGATGAAGCTGATCTCGGGGATGGTGTAGATGCCGATGGGCTGGAGGTTGTGCATCCGGTCGACCGGCTCGCCGCACGCGTGGTACGCCGCCGCCCGGCCCTGTTCCATCGAGGTCGCGGCGAGGGCCGGGAAGCCGATGACGTCGCCGACGGCGTAGATGTGCGGCACCTCGGTGCGGTAGTGCTCGTCGACCGTGATCCGCCCGCGCCGGTCCGCGGACAGTCCGGCCTTGTCGAGGGCGAGTTCGTCGGTGAGGCCCTGGCGGCCCGCCGAGTACATCACGGCGTCCGCGGGGATCTTCTTGCCGCTCTCCAGGATCGTGAGGGTGCCCCGGGGGTGGCGTTCCACCGCCGCGACCGTCTCTCCGAAGCGGAAGGTGACGGCCAGATCCCGCAGGTGGTACTTGAGGGACTCGATCACCTCGATGTCGCACATGTCGAGCATCCCGGCCCGCTTCTCGACCACCGTGATCTTGCTGCCCAGGGCCGCGAACATGGAGGCGTACTCCATGCCGATCACCCCGGCTCCGACGATGACCATGGAACGCGGCACCCGTTCCAGGTTGAGCACGTTGTCGGAGTCCATGATCGTGCGCTCGTCGAACTCGACGCTGTCCGGTCGGGCCGGCCGGGTCCCGGTGGCGATGATGATGTGCTCGGCGCTCAACAGCCGTTCGTGGTCGGTCACTTCGCGCAGGGCGACGGTGTGGTCGTCGACGAACCGGCCGGTTCCGGCGAACAGGGAGACATGGTTGCGGGACAGTTGGCTGCGGATGACGTCGACCTCGCGGCTGACGACGTGCTCGGTGCGCGCGGTCAGGTCGGAGACGGTGATGTCCTCCTTGAGGCGGTAGCTCTGACCGTACAGATCGCGCTGGGTGAGGCCGCTGAGGTAGAGCACCGCCTCGCGCAGTGTCTTGGAGGGGATGGTGCCGGTGTGGATGGAGACCCCGCCGACCATGTCGGGGCGGTCGATGACGGCGACCCGGCGGCCGAGCTTGGCTGCCGCGATGGCAGCCTTCTGGCCGCCAGGGCCGGATCCTATGACAAGCATGTCGAAGTCGGGCACCCTCGTGAGTCTGTCAGCCCGAGGCCACCGCCCGGAAGGGTGAACAGGCAACTGTTGACCTCGACACCGGGACTCCGTCGCCGACTTCGGCTCAGGAGGGCTGCGGAGTGAGGCGTTCGAGGGCCTTGCTGTCGTAGTAGCGCGTCATCGCGAAGCCGAAGAGCAGCGCGAGCGCGGCGCCGGCCGCGATCATGATCCGCTCGCGGCGCAGCGGGCCGTTCGTCTTTAGGCGCTTCAGCGGAGGAGAGAGAGGGTGCTGGACATCCAGATGCAGTGTGACCGCGGTCCTGCCCGGAGATCGAGCCCGGCTCACCGCACCAGCGTCACCAGGTACCGCGCTAGGTCAGGCCCAGCTCGTCCAGCAGCGGCCGGTAGCAGCCGGCAGCGGGCGGCGACCGCTCGGGAGGCCGCGCAGAGGGCGAGCGCAACTGGTCGTCGAGGAGCAGGGAACCCTCCTGCGGCGGTCCATTTCCGGCTGCGCTCACGGTAGGACTCCTGGGGCGAGGCGTACGCGAACAGGCTGCGCGAGGCCGGCGTACCCGTCACCGCCGTCCGCTACCAGCGGATCATCCATGACTTCGTGATGCTGCACGGCCTGCGCGGGACCCAGGCCGCCGAGGCCGCCACCGGGCAGGCGATCCGCACCCTGAGTACGGCACTCGGAACGGCGTGACGCCCGTAACGCGCGGCGGAGTCCGGGTCACATGGCGTCGAGATAGTCCCGCAGCACCTGAGAACGGGACGGATGGCGCAGCTTGGACATCGTCTTGGACTCGATCTGGCGGATCCGCTCGCGCGTCACCCCGTACACCTGGCCGATCTCCTCCAGGGTTCTGGACCGGCCGCCGGACAGGCCGTAGCGCAGGGAGATGATGCCGGCCTCCCGTGGGGTCATCTCCGCGAGAATGGACTGGATGGTCTCCTGGAGCAGCAGGAAGGAGACCATGTCCATGGGGGTGACGCTGTCGCGGTCCTCGATCAGGTCGCCGAGCTCGCCGTCGCCGTCCTCGCCGAGAGCGGTGTGCAGCGAGACGGGTTCCCGTGTGTAGGCGGTGAGTTCCGGCAACCGCTCCACCGGGACGCCCGCCTTGTCCGCCAGTTCCTCCGGTGTGGGGTCCGTGCCGAAGTCCTGGATCAGCTCGCGGCGGGTGCGGGCCACCCGGTTGATGACCTCGACCAGATGCACGGGGATGCGGATGGTCCGGCCCTGGTCCGCCAGCGCGCGCGAGATCGCCTGCCGGATCCACCAGGTCGCGTACGTCGAGAACTTGAAGCCCTTCGCGTAGTCGAACTTCTCGACGGCCCGGATCAGGCCCGTGTTGCCCTCCTGGACCAGGTCCAAAAACAGCAGTCCGCGGCCCGTGTAACGCTTGGCGACGGACACGACCAGCCGGAGGTTCGCCTCGATGAGATGGGACTTGGCGCGCTCTCCGTCCGCAACGACGATCGCCAACTCCCGCTGGAGTACGGCGTCTCCGGGTGGCGCGTCCAGCAGTTTGTGCTCGGCGTACAGTCCGGCCTCGATGCGTTTCGCCAGGTCGACCTCCTGCTCTGCGTCGAGGAGCCGGACCCGGGCGATGAGCCGGAGATAGTCCCGCACCTGGTCGACCGACCCGCCGGCGGTGGTGGTGGTGAGCCGGGGGAGTGGAGCGTCGCTCTCGTCCTCGGTGGCCGGGTCGAACACATCGGTCACCTCGGTGTCGGTCGCCATCGTGCTCACTTCCTCTCCAGTGAGTGCACGCAGGAACGTCCCTGTATGAGAACGAGCCTCGGCCGCCGCGTGTTCCGGAGTCCCCTGGGCAATCACCCGGCCGCCGCCTGTGCCGCCCCTCCGGGGCGATGACGATCACCCGGCCCACCGTCTTGATCACGTCGAGGCTGGGCTCACGGGCGCTCCCGCTGACGGTGCGGTCCTTCATCCGTTCGACTCCGGGCCGCCAGGGGCCGTGGGGTCGCCGAATCGTTGGTGAATTCCTGGGGGTGGGAATGCGTGGTCACGGATGTCCGGCACTGTCGATTCCCCGGGGAACCCCCGTGTCCCCTGTCCCCGGGGAATCGCTGTCCGGCGAACCGGATCGCCGCGTCAGCAATCGCGGAACTCCGGCGACTGGTTGAGCACCTGCGAGCGCAGCGAGGTGAAGCGGGCGTAGGTCGCGCCGTTCTGCGCGCCGGGGTGGAAGGCCGCGACCCGGTGGCAGTTCTGGAAGGCGAGCGCGATGCCGAAGTGCCGCTCCAGGCTGCCCCGGATCGCGTCACTGGCGAGCGCCCGCAGCAACTGGCCGCGCTCCTTCTCGGACGGCGGCGGGGTCTGGTTGTCGGCGAACTCGGCGGTGCCGCCCTGTAGTTCGGAGGCGAGGTCGGCGATGAGCTGGTAGGCGTACGGGAGCGAGGTGCGGACGGTTTCGACGAAGTCGTCCTCACGGATGTCACCCTGCTCGGCTTCGGCGAGGAGCTGGGGGGAGACGTCGAGCGACATGAAGGGGTGTCCTGTTCTTTCGTTTTCTTTCGTTCTCACGGGTGGTGCGCTTGGGTGGGGGCGGGGTCAGGCCAGAGCGGCGGGTCCGTGCACGAACTCCGGGTCCACCTGCTCGGCGAGGTCCAGGCCCGTCGCCCTGTCCGCCCACGCGCGGGCGTTGCGCAGATGGAACTCGACGGCGTGCCGCTGGAAGGTGGCCCAGTCCTTGGGGCGGGCGTCGACCGCGTCCCGGAGCTGGTTCAGCGCGTGCAGGTTCTGCGGTTCCAGCTCGCCCTGGTCGCGGCCCTGTTCGGCGGCGCGCACCCAGGAGGACTGGACGAGGTGGGTGAGCAGGTGGTCGCCGGTCTCCTCCTTGAGGAAGAGGAGGTCGTCCTCGCCGGTGACCTTGTTGCCGATCACCGCGAGCGGAATCCCGAACTCGCGGGCGTGGTCGCGGTACTGGCGGTAGACCGAGACACCCTTGCGGGTCGGCTCGGCGACCAGGAACGTCATGTCGAACCGGGTGAACAGTCCGGAGGCGAACGCGTCCGCTCCGGCGGTCATGTCGACGACGACGTACTCGCCCGGGCCGTCGACGAGATGGTTGAGGTAGAGCTCCACCGCGCCCAGCTTGGAGTGGTAGCAGGCCACGCCCAGGTCGCTCTCGTCGAAGGCGCCGGTCGCCATCAGCGGTACGCCGCCCACGCGCTCGACATGCCGGGTGTGGATCTCGTCGTCGCCGAGCGGGCGCAGCAGCCGTGAACCCCGGCCGGGCGGGGTCGTCTTGATCATGGCGTCGCGTGACTCGACGCGCGGGTTGGTGCCGCGCAGGTAGTCCTTGATGTCGCCGAGGTGGGCGCTGAGCGGCGGCGCGGAGAACGCCTCGCCGCCGACCGGGTCGAGCGCCTCGGCCAGGTGCTGGTTGATGTCGCCGTCGATGGCGAGGACGGGCGCGCCGGAGCGCGCGAGATGGCGGGAGAACAGTGCGGACAGCGTGGTCTTGCCGCTGCCGCCCTTGCCGACGAACGCGACGCGCATTACCGGGCCGCTCCTCGTTCTTTGCCAGCCTTTTTGGAAATGAATGTCATGTGGCAAGTATTTATGCACCGATCGAGGCTCTGTCAAATCGACCCGCCTCCAACTGGGGTGGGGTGGGATTGAGTTGGCGGCCAGGTGCTCGATTCGATTGCCGCTGCTAAATGCATATAATGTGCAGGTGCGTGACTATGGCATCAGTGATTACCGCATCAGGGCAGCGACCCCCGGCGACCTCGACGGCGCACGCGCCGTCATGCTCGACACCGTCTACCGCGACTTCGGCACGGGATACGTGCCCCACTGGCACGGTGACGTCATCGACCCCGCGTCCGCCTATCTCGCGCCCGCCCGCCACACCCTCCTGGTAGCGGTCGACGAGCGTGACGCGAGCGTCGTGGCCACCGGCGCCCTCGACTCGCGAGGCCCGCTCCACCCGCCGAACCCGCGCCAGGTCGCCGAACGGTATCCCTCGGGCGCCACAGCGCAGTTGCGCCGGGTGTACGTCCGTCCCGAGCACCGCAGGCGCGGCCTGGCCCGGCGGCTCGTGGCCGAACTGCTGGCCTTCGCGGCGTCCGACGGCGGCTATCGCGCCGTCTACCTGCACACGGACCCGGCAGTGGTCGGCGCCGAGGGGTTCTGGCGGTCGCTGGGCAAGGTCGTGCACGACGAACGTGAGGACGAGGGCGGCGGGCAGAGCGTCATGCACTTCGAGGTTCCGCTGGGGCGGTGATCGTCGGAGGCCACCCCGGGCTAGCTATTGGAAATGATAATCAGATAGTCTCCGGTTTCCGTGCGGCTCCGTCCGTGCCACCCCGCTCCCTTCACAGATACCGAGGACCATGCGTACCCCCCGCCGTCGCCGACTGCTCGTCGGACTGCTGCTCTCCCCGCTGCTCACCGGCTGCTTCGCCTCCGGCGGCGACGACGGCGACTCGTCGTCGGACGCCGGGTCCGGCTCCCGGCTGCGGGTCGCGCTCGCCTTCCCGCCCGCCGAGAACCTCTCGCCGTACGGTGCCGACGCCACCCTCCTCAGCCGCCTCGGCGTCACCGAGGGCCTCACCGCCCTGGACGCCAACGGCACCGCCGCACCCGCGCTCGCCGAGGCCTGGACCCGCACGGACGACCTCACCTGGCAGTTCACGCTGCGCGAGGCAACCTTCCAGGACGGCACCGAGGTCACCGCGGTCACCGTCGCCGCCGCCCTCACCCGCGCCACCCAGGCCGAGCCCGAGCCCGCCGCCCTCACCGGCATCACCCTCACCGCGAAGGCCGCGGGTGACGGACGAATATCCGTCACCACCGCCGAGCCCGACCCCGTGCTCCCGCTGCGCCTCTCCAGCCCCGGTCTCGCCGTGCTCGCGCCCAAGGCGTTCGCGAAGAAGGGTGCCGTCGACCCGGTCGGCACAGGCACCGGACCCTTCCGGCTGACGAAGATCACCGGCTCCACCGCGGCCACCCTCGACCGCTTCGACGACTACTGGGGCGGACGCGCCCAGGCCTCCGGCATCGACGCCCGGTTCATCGCCGACGGCACCGCCCGCGCCAACGCCCTGCGCACCGGCCAGGTCGACATCGCGGAGTCGATCCCCGTCGCCCAGGCCGCCTCCCTCGACGAGGCGACCCGCCGCGAGACCGCCACGGCCCGCACCGCCTACCTGCACCTCAACACCAGGTCCGGCGCCTTCAAGGACGCGAAGCTCCGGGCCGCCGCCCGCGCGGCCGTGGACACCTCCGCGATCGCCGACGGTGTCTACGAAGGTCACGCCGACGCCGGCCAGGGCATCTACGGCCCGGCGCTGAGCTGGGCCGAGGGCAAGCGCGTCCAGCCCGCCGGGCGCGCGAAGGCTGCGACGCCCAACGGCACTTCCGTGACCCTCGCCACGTACGACAACCGGCCCGAGCTCCCGGAAGCCGCACAGGTGCTGAAGCAGCAGCTGGAGAAGGCCGGGTTCAAGGTGACGCTGGAGGTGCGGGAGTACTCGCGCCTCGAAAGTGACGCGCTCGACGGCAGGTTCGACGCCGTCGTCGCCGCCCGCAACACCATGCTCGACACCGGCGACCCCGTCTCCGTCCTCGCCAGCGACTACACCTGCGACGGCGGCAACAACCTCTCCCTGCTCTGCGACCAGAAGGTCGACCAGGCCGTCGCCAAGGCCGAGGGCATCGAGGACACCGCGAAGCGGCAGGACGCGGCCATGGCGGCGGAGGCACTGATCCTCGGCGTCGACGCCGTCGTCCCGCTGGCACACCAGCGGATCATCACCGGCGTCGACGCCGGTGTACAGGGCGTGCTCCTCGATCCGTACGAGCGCACGCTGGTCGGTACCGGAACGCGGCGCTGACCCGTGCGGGGTCGTGTGGGCACGCTCCTGTGGCGTGCCCTGCTCGCCGCGCTGCTCGTGTGCGGGATCGGCCTGCTGCCCTGGCTGACCCGCACCGACCCGGCGCTCACCGTGCTCAAGGCCCGGTCGGCGGAGCGCGAGGCCACCCCGGCCGTGCTGGCCGACATCCGGGAGCAACTGGGCCTGGACGCCGGACCGTTGCGGCTCCTCGGGGACTGGCTCGGCGGGCTGCCGCGCGGCGACGCCGGGCGGTCCTGGATCTCCGGGGCCGAGGTCATGCCCGGAGTTCTGCAGGCGCTCGGCGCCTCGCTGCTGCTGATGGCCGTGGCGCTGACCATCGCCTTCCTCGTCGCCGCGCTGGTGTGCGCCCCGACGCTGTGGACCGGCGGGCGCCGGCGCACCGGCGGCAGCGGGTCGGCGATGGTCGCCGCGCTGCCGGAGTTCCTCACCGCGTCCGTGCTGGCCACCGTCGTCGGCGTCCAGCTCGGCTGGCTGCCCGCCCTCGGCTGGTACGGCTTCCAGTGGACGATCCTGCCCGGCCTCGCCCTCGGTCTGCCCGCCGGGGCGCTGCTCGGACGGCTCCTCGACGATCTGCTGCCCGGAGCCCTCGCCGAGCCCTGGGCACTGGCCGCCGCCGCGCGCGGCATCCCGGCCCGGCGCATCGCGAGCCAGGCCGTACGGCGCTGCGTGCCCGGACTGCTCCCCAACGTCGGGCTGTTCGTCGTCGGGCTCACCGGTGGCTCGGTCGCCGTAGAGCAGATCTTCGACATCCCCGGCCTCGGCCGCACTGCCCTCCAGGCCGCCATCGCCCAGGACCTGCCCGTCCTCCAGGCGAGCACCCTGGCCCTCGTCCTGTTCGCGGCCCTCGCCGCGGGCGCGACCCGGATCGCCGCCCGGCTGCTCATCGGCCCCGCCCTGCGCGACGGCGGCCTCTCCTCCCTGCACCGGCCCGCGCCGCCCGCCCGCCGCACCCCGCCCCTGCTGTACGCCGGTGTGCTGCTCGGTGTCGTCGCCCTCGGGCTGCCGCGCGATCCGCTTGCGCTGGACACCCGGGCCCGGCTCCAACCTCCTTCCTGGGCGCACCCGTTCGGGACGGACGCACTCGGCCGCGACGTTCTCGCCCGCGTCGGGCACGGCGCCCTCGAAACGCTGCTGCTCGCCTCCGCGATCAGCGCCGCCGCGCTGCTGATCGGGCTGGTGCTGGGGTTGCTGCCCCGGCTGTCCGGGCCTCTCGTCGACACCGTCAACGCGATACCCCCCGTACTCGCCGCACTGCTCGTCACGGCGGTCGTGGGCGGAGGCGGTGCCACCCCCGCGCTCGCCGTGACCGCCGTCGCCTGGGCACCGCTGGCCGCGCACACCGCCGCCCTGCTGCGCCAGGAACGGGCCACCCTCCATGTCACGGCCACCCGGGGCCTGGGCGCCGACCGCTGGTACGTCCTGCGCAGTGAACTCCTGCCCGCCGCGCTGCCCCCGGTCACCCGGCACGCCCTGCTGCGGCTGCCGGGTGTCGCCCTCGCCCTGGCAGCCCTCGGCTTCCTCGGCCTCGGCGCCCAGCCACCGTCCCCGGAATGGGGGTTGCTCCTCGCCGAGAACCAGCCGTACGCCGAACGCGCCCCCTGGGCGGTCCTCGCCCCCGCCGCAGTACTGGCCCTGCTCGGCGCCCTGGCCGTGACCGCCGTGGGCCTCACCGCCCGGCGGCAGCGCAAGACCGTGCGGGTGACACAACACCGCCCGAAGACGAGAGAGTTGGCCTTCCAGTGATCACCTCCGCAAATGGCCGTCGAGGAGGGGGTGCCTGCCTGGATGCGTTGGTCGCCGTTGTTGGGGGTGTGGCAGTGGTGGACGGTTGTGCGGGTGGCTCAATCGTGGTCGGAGACAAGTGAGTTGGCCGTTCAGTGATCACCTCCGCAACCGCCGTTGAGGACAGGGCGCCCGCCCGGATGCGGCTGTCGCCGCTGCTGCGACTGCTGATCCTGACCCAACTCGCCTTCAACGTCGGCTTCTTCGCCGTTCTGCCCTTCCTCTCCGAGCACCTCGGGCAGGCGATCGGCATGGCGGGTTGGCTCGTCGGGTTCGTCCTCGGGCTGCGTACCTTCAGTCAGCAGGGGCTGTTCGTGGTCGGCGGCGCGCTCGCCGACCGGTACGGCATCCGGCCGGTGGTGCTCGCGGGCTGCGCCCTGCGCATCGCCGGCTTCGTCTGGCTCGGCTACGCCGACTCGACCGCGACCGTCATCGGCGCCGTCCTTCTCATCGGCTTCGCCGCCGCGCTGTTCTCGCCCGCGGTCGAGTCCGAGGTGGCCCGGCAGGCGGTCGCCTGGGAGGAGCAGGGCGGCGGCTCGCGCACCCGGGTCCTCGCGCTGTTCACCGTGGCCGGGCAGACGGGCGCCTTCGTAGGGCCGTTGCTCGGCGGACTGCTCCTGTCCGTCGACTTCCGGGTCGTGTGCCTCGCGGGCGCCGGAATCTTCGTCCTCGTCCTCGCCGGGCACGCCTGGCTCCTCCCGCAGCACATACCCGGCCGGGAGCGCATTCGCGCGAAAGGGGGCGTGCGCACACTGCTGCGAAACCGCCGGTTCCTCGCACTCTGCTCCGCGTACGGCGCCTATCTGCTGGCGTACAACCAGCTGTATCTCGCGCTTCCCGACGAGGTGGAGCGCGCGACCGGCTCCCAGACGGCGCTGGCCTGGCTGTTCGCCCTGTCCTCGCTGCTCGTCGTGACCGCCCAGCTGCCGGTCACCCGCTGGGTCGGCGACCGGCTCGCCCTGCGCCGCTCCATGGTCGTCGGGATGCTGCTGATCTCCGCCGGGTTCGCGACGGTGGCCCTGGCCAGGCCCGCAGGGTGGACCGGCATCGCCGGGCTGCTGCCCGCCGCAGG
Source organism: Streptomyces sp. ADMS (assembly GCF_033441795.1). Classification (NCBI taxonomy): domain Bacteria; kingdom Bacillati; phylum Actinomycetota; class Actinomycetes; order Kitasatosporales; family Streptomycetaceae; genus Streptomyces; species Streptomyces sp. ADMS. Next base: position 10,796 of record NZ_JAVFVX010000108.1, read on the forward strand.
CTTCGTCGTCCTGCTCACCTTCGGTCAGATGCTGGTCGCGCCGGTGGCCCGCGCCTGGGTGCCCGACCTCGCCGAGGAGGGGCGGCTCGGCCTCTACACCGGTGCCCTTTCGTCGGTTTCCGGCCTGATCGTGCTGGTCGGCAGCTCGCTGACCGGCACCCTCCTCGACACCGGACTGCCCGCGGTGGTGCCCTGGCTGGTGCTGGCCGCCGTACCCCTCGCGGCGATCGCCGTGCTGCCGCGCCGGCCCTGAAACGGTGGCCGGGGGAGCACCCCGGGGGTCTGGGCGGCACGGCGGTGGGGCATGCCGAATTGGTAGCGTCACACCACTCGCGCCGACAAGCACGGGTGAGCACCGAACAGCACCACTGAGCACGATCATGCACCACCACGCACAACGACCGCTGATACGCGTACGCGCTTTCGCACAGGGGGGCCCATGGCCACGATTCGCAGGGCAGTCATTCCCGCAGCCGGACTGGGGTCCCGGCTGCTGCCGCTCACCAAGGCGACACCGAAGGAGATGCTGCCCGTCGGTGACAAACCCGTCATCGAGCACACGGTCCGGGAGCTCGTGGCCTCCGGCATCACCGACATCACCATCGTCGTGTCCGGCGGCAAGGGCCTGATCCAGGACCACTTCCGGCCCAACCCCGGCCTCGTCGACCAGCTGCGCGCCGACGGCAAGGACGCCTACGCGGACGCGGTGGAGGAGGTCGGCGAGCTGTCCCGGCTCGGCCACATCACCTACCTCGACCAGCACGGCCCGTACGGCAACGGCACCCCGGTCCTCAACGCCGCCCGCAACTTCGGCGACGAGCCGATGCTCGTGCTGTGGCCCGACGACGTGTTCGTCGCCGAGGTCCCGCGCGCCCAGCAGCTGATCAAGGCGTACGAGGCGACCAACTCCCCGGTCCTCGCGCTGATGCCGATGGACCCGGGCGACTCGCAGCGCTACGGCGTACCCGTCGTCAAGGAGGACCTCGACGACGGTCTGCTCCGTATCACCGGCCTGGTCGAGAAGCCCCGCCCGCAGGACGCGCCCTCCGCCTACGCGGCCATCGGTGGCTACGTCATCACGCCCGGCATCATCGACGAACTGCGCGACCAGACCAAGCGCTGGTACGACCACCGCACCGGCGAGGTCTACCTCACCGACGCCATCAACGCCTACGCCGGCAGCCGGGCCGTCTACGGCCAGGTGATCCACGGCCGCTGGTACGACACCGGCAACCCGCTCGCCTACCTCACCGCCCAGTTCGCGGCAGCACTCAACGACCCGGAGTACGGGCCGCATCTGCGCCGTCTGGCGAAGGAGCTGGAGGACGAGGAGATCTCGGGCGGCGAGTAGCCGCCGGGACTCGGTGGCTGTGCCGGGGCCCGGCCGTGGGAGGGTCCCGGTCCGCCGGGTCGAGGCGCCTCAGGCGGGACAGGACGAGCCGGAGAACCCGGCGACACCGAAAACCGACGGCGGAGGAGGGTGCCGCCGCGGGTACCCGGGCGGCGGCTTCCGTGAAGAGCGACGCCGGTCGGGCCTCGGGCCCGGCCAGTGAACCGACGGCTCGCGGGCTGGGGATCGCCGGGCTGATCGTGGGGGGTACTGGGCCTGGCCGCTGCGGCGTTCGCGCTGGTCAGGACCCGGGAATCGCATTCGTGGAACAGCAGTCGCAGGACATGCGGTCCGCGTCCCGTCGCTCGCGGACCGCGCCTCAGCGGGACGCGGACTCGGGCACCAGCGCGCGCAGCTGCTGCTCCACCGAGGCGATCGACGCGACGGGCGCGGTCCGCGGGCGGGACGTCCGGTACAGCCACAGGACGTCCCGGCCGAACGACCAGACCAGCGTCCCCAGCGCCAGCGCGATGACCGCCCGCGTCCCCGCCAGGGGCAGGTACCCGGAGGCGCCGAGCAGCAGCAGGACGCCCTGGAGGGCGGCCACGGTCTTGCGGGCGATACTCGGGGGGAGCGGCGCGTTCAGCCACGGCAGGGCGCGGGCCGCCGCGACGAAGGCGTAGCGCATACCGCCGATCAGCAGGACCCATGGGCCCAGCGACATCGACACGTACACGCTGAGCACCAGGATCAGAAACGCGTCGACCTCCATGTCGAAGCGCGCGCCCAGCGACGAGCAGGTGCCGGTGCGGCGGGCGACCTTGCCGTCCACGCCGTCGAGGATCAGGGCCACGGCCGTCAGGCCGACGAACAGCGTGACGGGCGGCGAGCTCACGAAGGAGTCCGCGACCAGCGCCGTCACACCGCCGACCAGTGTCGCCCGGCCGAGAGTCACCCGGTTGGCCGGGCCGAACGACTTCGACCCGGACCGGTGCAACGCGCGGGACAGGACTGCCCAGGTGGCGATCGCGAACGTCAGTCCGGTCAGCCAGCCCGCCGGGCCCAGACCGATCACGGAGCCGAGCAGGGCCAGCAACAGGATCTGAACGCCCGCTCCCAGAGCGGTCTCCTGCTGGACCAGCCTTGCGTCGTACGTGTTGTTCAGGGCCACCGCTCGTCCTCCGCCTTATGTACAGAGTGGATCATGCCGCGTACTGTGCGCGGACTGTGCACATCTCGGTACGTGAACAACTTCCCAAGCGTTCAGGAGGACTCCGATGAAGCGCGCCGCACGTGCGTTCTGGATCGGTTCGCCGGACCACGGAGAGATCCGTGACGTCGAACTGCCGGCGCCCGGCGAGGGCGAGGTAGTCGTCCGCACCCTGTGGTCCGGGGTGAGCCGCGGCACGGAGACGCTCGTCTTCCGGGGCGGGGTTCCGGTCAGCCAGTACGCGGCCATGCGGGCGCCGTTCCAGGAGGGCGACTTCCCTGGCCCGGTCAAGTACGGCTACCTCAACGTCGGTGTGGTGGAGGAGGGCCCGGACGCGCTGGTCGGCCGTACGGTCTTCTGCCTCTACCCGCACCAGACGCGGTACGTCGTCCCGGTGGGCGCGGTGACACCGGTACCGGACTCGGTGCCCGCCGAACGGGCGGTGCTCGCCGGGACCGTGGAGACCGCGGTGAACGCCCTGTGGGACGCGGCGCCGCTGGCCGGCGACCGGATCGCGGTGGTCGGCGGCGGGATGGTCGGCTCGTCGGTCGCCGCCCTGATCGCCCGGTTCCCCGGTGCGCGCGTCCAGTTGGTGGACGCTGATCCCGGGCGGGCGAAGACCGCGGAGGCGCTCGGCGTCGGCTTCGCGCTGCCGGGGGACGCCCTGGGGGAGTGCGACCTGGTCGTCCACGCCAGCGCCACGGAGGCGGGACTCGCCCGCTCGCTCGAACTCCTCACCGCCGAAGGCACCGTGATCGAACTGAGCTGGTACGGCGACCGGCGCGTCAGCCTGCCGCTGGGAGAGGCGTTCCACTCCCGGCGGCTCACCGTCCGCAGCAGTCAGGTGGGCTCAGTGTCCCCGGCCGCGCGGCCCGGCCGCACCTACGCCGACCGGCTCGCCCTCGCCCTGGACCTGCTGGCCGACCCGGCGCTCGAAGCCCTGATCACCGGCGAGAGCGCCTTCGAGGAACTCCCGGACGTGCTGCCGAAGCTCGCCTCCGGGGAGATTCCGGCACTCTGCCATCGTGTCCGCTATCCGGACGCAGACTGACAGAATCGTTTGAACAAGCCGTTGAACAAGCCGCCGTGGGTAGCCGTACTACTCGGCATGCCCCGGCAGCGATCAGCACGGGGCAAGACGCGCCGCACCTGGAGGGTCGTCCGTTGTTCAGCATCACCGTTCGCGATCACATCATGATCGCCCACAGCTTCAGCGGAGAGGTCTTCGGGCCCGCGCAGCGCCTGCACGGAGCGACGTTCCTCGTCGACGCCACGTTCCGCCGCGAACAGCTGGACGAGGACAACATCGTCGTCGACATCGGCCTGGCCACCCAGGAACTCGGTGCCGTGGTGAGCGAGTTGAACTACCGCAACCTCGACAACGAGCCCGACTTCGCCGGGATCAACACCTCCACGGAGTTTCTGGCCAAGGTCATCGCCGACCGGCTCGCCGCACGGATCGAGAAGGGTGCCCTGGGTGAGGGCGCGCGAGGCCTGGCGGGCCTCACCGTCACGCTGCACGAGTCGCACGTCGCCTGGGCGAGCTACGAGCGTGTCCTGTGACCGACACGACCCTCGACCGCGCGGTTCCCCTCTCCCCGGCGGCCACCTCGGCCGCCCCGGCACAGGTACAGGTGCAGGCTCACGTGCAGACGACGCTCAACTACGTGCCCGTGCAGAACGCGGCCCTCAAGAACGCGGCGATCACCCCCATGTCCCTTCGCTCCGTGCACTTCGTGATGCCGGGCGGCGTCGACGACCCCGCCAAGCCGAGCGGCGGCAACGCCTACGACCGGCGGATCAGCCTCGACCTGCCCGGCTTCGGCTGGCAGGTCCACAAGCACGCCGTCGCCGGTGACTGGCCCCGGCCCGGCGCGGACGCCCGCGCGGAACTGGCGCGGACGCTGCGCGAGTTGCCGGACGGCACGGTCGTCATGCTGGACGGCCTGGTGGCCTGCGGCGTCCCCGAGATCATCGTCCCGGAGGCCGAACGGCTGCGCCTCGCCGTGCTGGTGCACCTCCCGCTGGGCGACGAGACGGGCCTCGCCCCGGTCGTCGCGGCGGAGCTGGACGCCCTGGAGCGGACCACCCTGAGGGCGGTACCCGCGGTGATCGCGACCAGCGACTGGGCCGTCCGGCGCCTCGTCTCCCACCACGGACTCGCCCCGGACCGCGTGCACATGGCGGCGCCCGGCGCCGACATCGCCCCCCTCGCCTCCGGCACCGACGGCGTCTCCCGGCTGCTCTGCGTGGCCGCCGTGACCCCGCGCAAGGGCCAGCACCGGCTGGTGGAGGCACTGGCCGCGGTGACCGACCTGCCGTGGAGCTGCGTCTGCGTCGGCGGGCTCGAACAGGACCCCGAGTACGTCGCCGACCTGCGCGCCCTGATCGCCAGGCACGGCCTCGAAGACCGGCTGCACCTGGCCGGCCCCCAGGCGGGTGCCCAGCTCGACGCCAGCTACGCCGCCGCCGACCTCATGGTCCTCACCTCCTACGCGGAGACGTACGGCATGGCCGTCACCGAGGCGCTCGCGCGCGGCATCCCCGTCCTGGCCACGGACGTCGGCGGCCTCCCCGAGGCCGTCGGGCGCGCGCCCGACGGCGGGGTCCCCGGCATCCTCGTACCGCCGGAGAACCCGGCGGCGCTCGCGGCGGAACTGCGCGGCTGGTTCGGCGAGGCGGACGTCCGCCGCCGCCTGAAGGCAGCCGCGAGAGGCCGCCGGGCAGCCCTGGACGGCTGGGCGGCGACGGCACGGAGCCTGGCCGGAGTCCTGGGCCGGATCCCCTGGGAACCTCGGAGGGCGGCATGAAGAAGGCGCTGACGACAACGGCTCCGACGGCGCTCCCGGGCGCCGGCACCGGGGCGGTCTCCCCCCGGGGGCACCGGGCGGCCTCGCTGCGGAGTGCCGTCGGGGTACGGGGGCGGATCGCCTCGGGAACCTCGGAGAGCGGCATGAACCCGCTGACCACGACGACGGCTTCGGTGCCGCCCGTGGACGCCGACATCGAGTTGGTCGCTGCCCGGGGACGCCGGGTGGCCGCGCTGCGGAGTCTCGTAGGGGCGTCGGGGCGGACTTCCCGGGAAGCAAGGAGCGTGGCATGAAGAAGGCGACGGCCATGAGCGGTTCGGCGGCATCAGAGATCCAGCGACGGGGGCCGGTGACGCCGGTGGACGTGAACGCCAAGCCCGCCGCCGGGATTCCGGCCCAGCCCACCCACCGGGACGTGAAGGCCGGGGCCGGGCCGGTCGGCCCCGGGGAGCGGGGCACGATCCGGCTGCGTGAGGCCGGGCCCGACGACCCGCCCCGGTACGCGCCCGACTGGCTGGAGCTGCGCGAGGGCGCCGACGCCGCCGCACGAGCCGTCGAACTGCTCGACCCGCTGCGCATCCGGCTGGCCAACCTGCCCGGAAAGCCGGGTGGCACCGTCATCCACGACCTGGGCTGCGGAACCGGCTCCATGGGCCGCTGGCTCGCGCCCCGGCTCGACGGCGCCCAGCACTGGGTCCTGCACGACCGCGACCCCTACCTGCTGCACTTCGCCGCCGTGGCCTCGCCGCGCGCCGCCGCCGACGGCAGCCGCGTGACGGTCGAGACGCGGCGCGGCGATGTCGCCCGGCTGACCTCCGACGCGCTGGCCGGCGCCTCGCTGGTCACCGCCTCCGCGCTGCTGGACGTCCTCACCCGCGAGGAGATCGACGCCCTGGCCACGGCCTGCGCGGGCGCCGGCTGCCCGGCCCTGCTGACCCTGTCCGTGGCAGGCCGCGTCGAATTCGGCACCCCCGATCCGCTGGACGGCGACATCTCCGACGCGTTCAACACCCACCAGCGACGGGCGGGCCTGCTCGGCCCCGACGCGGTCACGGCGGCCTGCGAGGCCTTCGACCAGCGGGGCGCCGCGGTCCACGTCCACCCGAGCGCCTGGCGCCTCGGCCCCGTGGAGGCCCCGCTCACCGCGGAGTGGCTGCGCGGCTGGGTCGCGGCCGCGGTGGAGGAACGCCCGGAACTGAGGTCACGCGCCGACCAGTACCTCACCGAGCGCCTGGAGGCGTGCGCGGCCGGGGAGTTGCGGGTCGATGTCCACCACAGCGACCTCCTGGCCCTGGCCAGGCCGAGGGACGGGGCGACGTCATGAGTGTGCAGACGGTCGACGCGCCCCGCAAGGGGCGCGGGGAACTGCGCGACAAGCCCCCACCGGCCCGCGGCCAGCGAACCGCGTATCCGGTGCCCTCCGCCCAGACCCGCCCCGGCAGGACGGCCGTACCGGCAAACGGACATGCTTCCGCCGGCCGCGCCGGAGTCATCGGCTTCGTCGGGCCCCGGGACACCGCCCCGCAGGCATCCAGGCCGAGCCGTCTCCGCCGAGCCGCCGGAGGCATCCGCCCCCACGTGGGCACCCTCGCCGGAGCAACGATTCTCGGGGTGCTGCTCTGGCGCCTCGGCACCGGTGTCTTCCTGGACGGGCTGCGCCGGATCGACGTACCGACGCTGTTCGTGGCCCTCGGGATCGGGCTGCTCACCACCGTGTTCAGTGCCTGGCGCTGGGCACTGGTCGCCCGGGGCCTGCGCATCAGGCTGCCCCTCGTCCCCGCGATCGCCGACTACTACCGCTCGCTGTTCCTGAACGCGGCCCTCCCCGGCGGCGTCCTCGGAGACGTCCACCGTGCGGTACGGCACGGGCAGAGCGCCGGTGACATCGGTCGCGGGGTCCGTGCGGTCGTCCTCGAAAGGGCCGCCGGACAGATCGCGCTGGTCTCCGTCGGCGCCGTGGTGCTGCTCACCCAGCCCTCGCCGGTGATGGCCGAGGCCCGCCGGGTCGTCCCGATGGTGGCCTTCGCCGCCGTGGGCGCCGTCGCGGTCGTCGTCGCCGTCCGGATGAACCGGGCCCCGAGTGCCGCCGGACGCCGCACCCGCGCCCTGCGCGCCGCGCTCTCCGAGGCCCGTGTGGCCCTGCTCTCCCGCGAGAACCTTCCGGGTGTCGCGCTCTCCTCCGTGGTCGTCCTCTCCGGCCACCTCGGGATGTTCGTGGTCGCCGCCCGGGTCGCCGGATCCCCGGCCCCCGTCGCCGAGCTGCTGCCGCTGGCCGTACTGGCGCTGCTGGCGATGGGACTGCCGCTGAACGTCGGTGGCTGGGGCCCCCGCGAGGGTGTCACCGCCTGGGCGTTCGGCGCGGCGGGGCTGGGCGCCGGCATGGGGCTGAGCGTCGCCGTCGTGTACGGGGTGCTGAGCTTCGTGGCCGCCCTGCCCGGCGCGGTCGTCCTGGTCGTCCGCTACTTCTGGTCGCCGTCGGCAGCGCGGTCCCCGGCGCCGGTTCCGTCAGCGGTGAGCATCGAGAAATACGCCCCGAAGGACTCGGCGAAGCTTGCCAGCAACGCCTTCCCCTTTTCTGCGGAGCCCAGCGAAGGACGGCCGATGACACCGGAATCGGTGTAACCGGCCATCCCGAGAGTGAGGAGATGGCGTCGGTCGTCGGCCACGAAATCAGCGGTCTCATAACCGGGACGGAGCAATTCGGGATGAGCGTGCAACAGGATGGAGGTCTCGATTTCCCCCGCGTGCATGTCGGTGAGCAGCGAGGTCACCACTCCGGCCCGCTCGCGCGCCGCCTCCCAGTCCTCCGCTGCCGGGAACAGTGCCATCCGCTCACCACGTGCGGAGGATTCCTGAACGACGTTGCCCAGTACGTAGTTCCCGCCGTGTCCGTTGACGACCACCAGGGCGTCCACGCCCGAGCGGCGCAGCGAATCGGCGACGTCCCGTACTACCGCGTGAAGGGTCACGGAGGAGATGCTGACGGTTCCCGGCCAGGCGGCGTGCTCGTGCGAGCAGGCGATGGTCACCGGCGGAAGGAGGTGCACCGGGTGTGTGGCTGCGATCTCCCGGGCAATGGCACAGGCGACCAGGGTGTCGGTTGTCAACGGAAGGAAGGGGCCGTGCTGTTCGAAGCTCCCGACCGGAAGAACGGCGACCTGCTTTGAGACGCCGGCGGCTCGTGTCCGTACGTCTTCCGTAGTGTCCACCGGCAACCGTATTCCCGAATCATCCATGTTCTCACGGCCTTTCGTCTCTGCTTAGGAACCAGATCATGACAGAAAAAATTGGCGTACTCGGCAAAGCCTCCCAGGCCTCGGGAGTCGAACGCGTCGTGAATGCGCCGTTGCCCACCGTGTACGGCGATTTCCAGGCGGTCGGCTACATGGACCACGATCGCGGTGACGAGCAAGTGGCCCTGGTCTACGGCGAGATCACCGAGGACGACGTGCTCACCCGGCTGCATTCCGAGTGCCTGACCGGCGACGCCTTCGGCTCCCAGCACTGCGAATGCGGTGACCAGCTCGACTCCGCGCTGCGCGCGATAGTCGCCGAAGGACGCGGCATTCTCGTCTATCTCAGAGGGCATGAAGGCCGGGGTATCGGTCTGCTCGCCAAGCTGCGCGCGATGAAGCTGCAGGCGGAGGGCCTGGACACCGTCGAGGCGAACCTCGCGCAGGGCCTGCCGGTGGACTCCCGCGACTACGGCGTCGCGGCGGAGATCCTCCACGACCTCGGTGTCCGCTCGGTGCGCCTGATGTCCAACAACCCGCGCAAGCGCGAGGCGTTGCTCCGTCACGGCATCAAGATCGCCGAGGACGTCCCCCTGCTGATCCCGCCGTGCGAGAGCAACATCACCTACCTGCGGACCAAGCGCGAGCGTCTCGACCACGTCCTGCCGCACCTCGACGCGGTGGCCCACTGGTCGTGACCGGGCGGCCCGGCCCAGGGGCCCGATCAGGGGGCGCGCGTCACTCAAACGCGCGCGGGGGGTGCCAGACGCCCCGATTCCGGAAAGGAAGAGGGAATGACCGACGACGTCCTCTTCCTCTCCCGGGACCGCGTGACGGCCCTCCTCGGCACCGACACGGCGATCGCCTCGCAGCGCGCGGCGTTCGGCGCGCTGGGTGAGGGTGGCGCCAGTACGCCCGATCTGCCCGGGAAGATCATGCACCCCAGCCGCTTCGACGACAGTGTGGTCTTCGCGTACGTCTCCCGGCGGTCCCGGGACACCGGTGCGGTGGCGAAGTTCGGCGGCGTCAACCCCGGCAACGCTCGTGTCTCGTACGTGTGGTCGACTGGTCGCTTGATTGGCTGACACCCGCACGCTGGCCCTGGGTGTCCGGCACATCCTGGACGGTTCGCTGCCGTCGGGCCTGAGCCGCGCCGCCGGGACGGCAGGCGTTCGGAGGAGTGGCTGGGCGAACTGGGCGGGGAGGGGCTGGAGTTCAGGCTCACCGTCGGCTGACGAAGGCGCGCTCCCCGCCTGCTGCCCACGGGCAGCTACTGGGTGACGACCGCCTCGTGCACGAGGCGCTTGAGGTCGTGCCAGTAGGACTGACTTGTCCTGTGCCGAACCTGTGTCATGAACTGCACCGTCAGATCATGGCCCGGGTCGACCCAGAACGTCGTCGTCGCCACCCCGCTCCAGCCGTACGTGCCGAGGCTCGTCGGGGCCGACGTGCGGTCCGGGTCGATCACCACCGAGACGCCGAGGCCGAAACCGACTCCCGCGTTGTTGGGTTCTCTGTGGGGCGCGGCACCGAAGGTTCGCAGGTCGGCGCCGCCGGGAAGGTGGTTGGAGGTCATCAGGGCCACCGTCTCGGGCAACAGAAGGCGGACGCCGTCGAGTTCGCCGCGCCGACGCAGCATCTCCATGAACCGGTGGTAGTCGTGGGCGGTGGCGACGACACCGCCGCTGCCGGAAAGGAACCTGGGCCGGCTCTTCAGCGGCAGGCCCGGGGTCGGCTCGATACCACCGTCCTCGGTCTCCCCGTACAACTCGGCCAGGCGTTCGGCCTGTTCGCCGGTCACACAGAATCCGGCGTCCGTCATGCCGAGCGGGCGGAAGACACGCTCGGCGACGAACTCGTCGAGCGGCTGCCCGGACACCACCTCGATGACCCGGCCGAGGACGTTGGTGGCGACCGAGTAGTTCCACTGCGCGCCCGGCTCGAACTGGAGCGGCAGGCTCGCGTACACCGCGCATGTCCCGGCCAGGGTCGAGCCCGGCACCACCGACGACTCCAGGTTGGCCCCGCGGTAGAGGGCGTCGACGGGGTGCGAGTGGTAGAACGCGAAGGTGAGGCCCGCCGTGTGGGTCAACAGGTGCCGGAGCAGGAGGGGTTGCGCGGGCCGCGTCCTGAGGCCGTCCCCGGAGCCGCTCACGTACACCTGCGGGTCGGCGAACTCCGGCAGGAAGCGGGACACGGGGTCCGTGAGCGCGAGCCGCCCCTCCTCCAGCAGTATGAGCGCGGCGACCGAGGTGACCGGCTTGCTCATGGAGTAGATCCGCCACAGTGTGTCGGCCTCGACCGGAAGTCCGGCCGCGATGTCGCGCCGGCCGTGCGTGGTGAGGTGTGCGACGCGGCCGGCGCGGGCCACGGACACGAGGAAACCGGGCAGGCGTCCTTCGTCGACAAAGTGGGCGAAGTGCTGGTCGAGGCGGTCCAGTGCCTTCGCGTCCAGTCCGACCTCGCTCGGTTCGACCTCTTGTCGAAGCTGTGCCATCGTTCCCCTCCGGTCGCTTGAGGTGCCGTCCTGTCATACCCCGACAGGACCACCTCAGGCCTGTGACCTCCCATGGTGACGCAGGGATTGGACAGACGACCCCTTTCCGTCGCCCATACCGGGGTGTTTCCGGGTGGCCAGTACCCCGACGAGGGCCACGCCCGCGAGTACGGGCAACGCCGTGCGCGGTCCGCCGGTGGCGGCGGCGAGCGTGGCCGCCGTGGCCACCCCGAGGACCGGACCGACGTTCATCCGGTCTGCTGCAACCGCCCGTCACCCCTGCGGACTCGGCCGACGCACGCCGTACGACGACGGCCGTCGCGGTCACCATCACGCCCACCGCTGGCTGGCCTTACTGCCGGGTGACGCTCCTGCTCACACCGGCGATGACGGTCGTGGCCAGGATCCAGCCGGTCAAGATGAGGACGTAGGACAGGAACTGATACCCGCCCACGGGCGCGAAGGCCCCTTCCTGGCCGAAGGAGATCACCGGGAGGAGCAGGTCGAGGGTGTAGAAGACGGGGTTGAACTCCGGTGCCTCGTCGGCCTTGAGCGGGTGCGGGTGGTGCAGGGCGTACACGGTCGAGCCGGCCGCCAGCAGCGACAGCAGCCAGACGGCGGCACGCAGTGGCCGGAAGCCGTAGCCGACGGTGAGGTCCTGGAGGTGGCCCCAGGCACGGCCGAGCCAGGGCAGGGTGGCCCGGTGCCGGCGCAGTTTGGCGAGCTGGACCCGGCGGGCCGCGCCCTCGTCGCCTACATGCCGGTAGGCGGCGGCCAACTGCTCGTAGGCGTACGGGACATAGCCGTCGCCGTCGCGTTCCAGGAGGGGCAGTCGGCGCTCGGCGGGCTCATGCGGGGTGAGCGCCGTGTAGCTGAGGTTGTTGAACAGCACCTCGCCCGCCACGACCTGCGGCTCGAAGCCCAGTACGTCGATCCGGGAGCGGCGCAGATGGAGGGTGCCATCGAGCGGCTCGCTGCGGAACAGCCACAACTCGCCGATGACGCAACTGCTGGCCCGCAGGGCCATGCCGCCGGGGTTCGACAGCCTCGACCGATTGAGGTCGAGCCGCCCCGTGATGCGGGCGCCGCGCAGGTCGATCCCGCCCTCGGCGCGCAGCCGCCGCGCCCGTACGTCGGCCCGCACCTCAAGTGACTGCGCGCTGAGCGCCCGTCCGCCGGGATTGCTCAGGTCGGCGCCCTCCAGATTGACGGAGCCGCCCACGGTGGCACCGTCGAGCCGTACCTCGCCCCGCGCCCGCAGTCCCGGTGCCGCGAAGCCGTCGCCGAGGACGGACTGGTTGAGCTGGAGCACCGCCACGGACGCGTCGGAAGTGATGAGTTCGGCCCCGTCCATGAAGAGCGCGCCCGCGATCTGCGACCCGGCCAGCCGTACCGGCCCGCGCACCCGGCAGTCCGTCATCCGGAGCGGGCCGTCGATCCGCGTACTGGGGAGGTTGAGGGCCGGGAGCACCGAGCCGCGCAGATTCAGCTGACGCAGCCGGGAGCCGTAGAGGTCGGGCGACTCGTCGAAGTGGCAGTACCGCAGATGGAGCGGGTGGTCCACCACCGCGTACATGAGGTTCAGCTGCCCCGTGATGCGGGCGCCCGACAGCCTGAGCCTGGGTATCTCGCCGTCCGCCTGGGGGGTGCTGAGCAGAAGGGCCCTCAGTACCGAGGCACGTACGGTCCGCTCCGGCCCCCACTCGGAGCCGGTGGCCGGATTCTGGGCCTCCGTCTCGCCGAAGTCGACGGGCTCGCCCCTGGGGAACGCCCGCCACACGCGTACTTCGGCCGGCGTCAGATCGTTGATCTCCATCGGGGCGACTCTGGCGCGCCCCCGACACAGATGTCAATCGGGTCCGGGGACAAAGCCCCGGACCCGATCGGCACTTAGTCCGCCGGCCCGCGACCGGGGCTCAACTCACCGCACCTTGCCGGGAGTTCCACTCCACCACCACGGGACGGCCGTGCTCCGTGGAGAGTCTGCTGACCGTGCCCGTGGCGAGCTGGAACAGCCGTCCGTCGGCGGGCGGCAGTTCGAGGTAACGGGCTGTCAGCACGCGCAGGAAGTGCCCGTGCGCCACCAGGATCACGTCACCCTCTTCGAGTGCGTCCTGGATGTGGGCCAGGACGCGGTCCGCGCGCCGGCCCACCTCGGCGGGGGTCTCGCCCGGGTGCCCGTCCGGGCCGGACGGCACGCCGTCCGTGAACAGGTACCAGTCGGGTCGGGTGCGATGGATCTGGCGGGTCGTCACACCCTCGTACCCGCCGTAGTCCCACTCGTGCAGGTCCGGGTCGATCGAGGCCCCGGACAGGCCCGCGAGTTCGGCGGTGCGGATCGCGCGGGTGAGGGGGCTGGTCACTACCCGGGTGAAGGCCCGTCCGGCGAGGAGCGGAGCGAGGGACTTGGCCTGTTCCTCGCCGTGCGGGGTGAGGGGCAGGTCGGTCCAGCTGGTGTGCTGTCCCGACGCGCTCCACTCCGTCTCGCCGTGGCGGATCAGAAGGAGGTCACCCACGGCCGGCTACTCCCTGGACTCGACCGCGTGGCCGCCGAACTGGTTGCGCAGCGCCGCGATCATCTTCATCTGC
>NZ_JAVFVX010000109.1:0-23769 GCF_033441795.1 Streptomyces sp. ADMS
ACTTCGGCCGTATCACCCTGGACCAGGACCTGATCCTGTACCTCTTCGGTACGCCCGGCCAGGACCGCTTCTGGTTCATGTGGGACGACCTGGTCCGGGGCGCGATCGGTGCGATCGTTCTGGTGGACACGCGGCGCCTCGCGGACTGCTTCCCGGCGGTCGACTACTTCGAGAACAGCGGCCTGCCGTTCGTGATCGCGCTGAACGGGTTCGACGGGAACCAGCCGTACAACCCGGACGAGGTGCGGGAGGCTCTGCAGATCGGGCCGGACACACCGATCATCACGACCGACGCGCGTCACCGTGCGGACGCGAAGAGTGCGCTCATCACTCTCGTGGAGCACGCGTTGATGGCTCGCCTGCGGTAGTAGACGGTTCTTGCGGCTACTGGGCTGCCACGGACGGTTTCGATGCCGTCCGCGGCGGCCCAGTGGTTTGTCGCGCCCATGGCGGCGGAGTCGCGAATCGATACGGCCCCGCGCCCCTTTGGGGCACGGCAGAAGGGCCCCTCTCAGGAGAGGGGCCCTTCTGCCGTCGTACGGGCTAGTGCCAGCTGTGCGGGGCGCGGAAGCCGCCCTCGCGCTCCAGGCGGCGCCAGCCGGCCTTCGGGCGTCCGCGGCGGGCCGGGGCGGCCGTGGGGGTCGCCGCCGCGCGAGCCAGCAGGACCGCCGTGATGGCGGCGACCTCCTCGGGCTCGGCATGGCCCTTCTCGACGCGAATGTCAGAGGTGTTCATAGGTCACAGTCTCCGTGAGAGAGGTTTCCGCGGGGGGACCGCGAAGGATCCGCTGGGTTACCGAGCGGGGATCACTGCGGGGGGTTGCCGTGCTTTCGCGAGGGCAGATCGGCGTGCTTGGTGTGCAGCATCGCGAGCGACCTGATGAGCACCGAGCGCGTCTCGGCCGGGTCGATGACGTCGTCGACCAGACCGCGCTCGGCGGCGTAGTAGGGGTGCATCAGCTCGGACTTGTACTCCTTGACCATCCGAGCCCTCATCGCCTCGGAGTCTTCGGCGTCCGCGATCTGGCGGCGGAAGATGACGTTGGCGGCACCTTCAGCGCCCATCACGGCGATCTCGTTCGTCGGCCAGGCGTAGGTGAGGTCGGCGCCGATGGACTGGCTGTCCATGACGATGTACGCGCCTCCGTACGCCTTGCGCAGGATCAGCGAGATCCTCGGAACGGTCGCGTTGCAGTAGGCGTACAGGAGCTTCGCGCCGTGCCGGATGATTCCGCCGTGCTCCTGGTCGACACCCGGAAGGAACCCGGGGACATCCAGCAGCGTGACGATCGGGATATTAAAAGCGTCACACATCTGAACAAAACGTGCAGCTTTTTCCGATGCCTCGATGTCCAGGACGCCGGCGAGGCTCTGCGGCTGGTTGGCGACGATGCCGACGACCTGACCGCCGAGGCGGCCGAGCGCGCAGATGATGTTGCGGGCCCAGCGCTCGTGGATCTCGAGAAAGTCGCCGTCGTCGACGATCTCCTCGATGACCTTGGCCATGTCGTACGGCCGGTTGCCGTCGGCCGGCACGAGGTCCAGCAGGATCTCGCTTCGCCGGTCGGCGGGGTCCTCGGACTCGGCGCGCGGCGGGTTCTCACGGTTGTTCTGCGGAAGCATCGCGAGGAGGTAGCGGACCTCGGCGATGCAGGTCTCCTCGTCGTCGTACGCGAAGTGCGCCACACCGCTCGTCTCGGCGTGCACGTCGGCACCGCCGAGGCCGTTCTGGGTGATCTCCTCACCGGTGACCGCCTTGACGACGTCCGGACCGGTGATGAACATCTGCGAGGTCTCGCGGACCATGAAGACGAAGTCGGTGAGGGCGGGCGAGTAGGCCGCGCCGCCGGCGCACGGGCCGAGCATCACACTGATCTGCGGGATCACCCCCGAGGCCCTGGTGTTGCGCTGGAAAATGCCGCCGTAGCCGGCCAGGGCCGAGACGCCCTCCTGGATACGGGCGCCTGCGCCGTCGTTGAGCGACACCAGCGGAGCCCCGGCCGCGATGGCCATGTCCATGATCTTGTGGATCTTGGTGGCGTGGGCCTCGCCCAGCGCGCCGCCGAAGATACGGAAGTCATGGGCGTACACGAAGACCGTACGGCCCTCCACCGTGCCCCACCCGGTGATCACACCGTCCGTGAACGGCCTCTTGGCCTCCAGACCGAAGCCCGTCGCCCGATGCCGGCGCAGCTGCTCGACCTCGTTGAAGGAGTCCGGGTCGAGGAGCAGCTCGATGCGCTCCCGAGCGGTCAGCTTGCCCTTGGCGTGCTGCGCCTCGGTGGCCTTCTCGCTGGGGCCGGCCAGTGCCTGCGCACGGATCTCGTGCAGCTCGGCCACGCGCCCGCGTGCGTCCGTCGGTTCCCCCGTCGGCTCGCCCGTGGACTCACCCTGCACCTCATCCAAAACGGTCATGTAGTGACCTTACGAAGCCGAGCGAGAAAACCGGGCCGTCGACTCCGTACAGTCTCCGGCGCGTTTTCCTGGTGCCCCTGAACAGAACAACGCCGACATGCAGCCGACCCGACTGCTCAGGGGGCGTGCGGGTTGTAGGAGTCACACAAAGACGTCACTGCGACAGCCCTGCCCCGCCGGGCGAGACCACGACACATGGAGTAACGCCACGAACACTCCACGAATAAAGTTGAACATTGAACGGAATGGGGCTATGGTTCACCTCGTTGGACTGATTAAAGATTCAACAAAGCGTCCCCAGGGAGTCACACCATGAGCATCTTCGCCCGCAAAAGCACCGCTGACAGCGACACCGCCACCTCGTCCGTCGCGACCGCGGTGAGCCCCGGCCTCGCCGCGGTGACCGGCGACTACACGATCGACGCGTCCCACACGACCATCGGTTTCGTCGCCCGGCACGCCATGGTGACGAACGTCAAGGGCAGCTTCCAGGATTTCGTGGGCACCCTGCACCTCGACGGCACCGACCCCGCCAACTCGACGGCGTCCCTCGACATCAAGATGGACAGCATCGAGACCGGCTCCGCCGACCGTGACGGCCACCTGAAGAGCGCCGACTTCTTCCGGACGGACGAGTTCCCGGCGATGACGTTCCGCTCCACCAAGGCGGAGTCCCTGGGCGGCGACGACTACCGCATCACCGGCGACCTGGAGATCCTCGGCACCACCAAGCCGATCTCCATCGACCTGGAGTTCAACGGCGCGGCGAAGGACCCGTTCGGCAACGAGCGCGTGGGCTTCGAGGGCAAGGCGGAGATCCTGCGCTCGGAGTGGGGTCTGACGTGGAACGCGGCGCTGGAGACGGGTGGGGTGCTGGTGTCGGACAAGATCAAGCTGAACTTCGACATCTCGGCCATCAGGAACGCGTGACACGACGCGTACCGCTTCGGGCGCCGGGACATCGGCGCCTGCGACGGGGAGACGAACACGAACCGCCCGCCTGGTCAGGTCAGTACTCGACCGGGCGGGCGGACGTGCATGGTGCTCCAACTACTCGCTCAGGGTCGGGGTCCGGGATTGTCGCCCTTCCGCCAGCCCGGCGACGGCTGCCGCGAGGCGTGCGGCCCGGACGTCGGGCGTACGCGCCTTGAGCAGCGGCAGGACGACCTGGTACCGCTCCGTCCTGCCGAGCGCCTCGAAGACCGCCTTGGCGTGAGGGTCGCGCTCCAGCGCGGCGACGAGGTCGTCCGGGACAGAGGCGTTGCGCTGGGACTCGTACGCCGCCTCCCACCGTCCGTCCGCCTTGGCCGCGTCGACCTCCGCGAAGCCACCGGGCCGCATCAGCCCGGCCGCCACCAGCTCCGGTACCCTCCGCACGGTGACCATCGACCACTGACTGCCCGGCCGGCGCGGGGTGATCTTCTGGAGGAAGTGGGAGGCGTCGAGGCTCCTGCGCTGACCGGTGATCCACCCGTAACAGAGGGCCATGTCGTTGACCTCGGCGGCGGTGACGGAGGGCAGACCCGAGCCCCTCTTGGCGACCTTCACCCAGAGGCCGCGGGGCTGCGGGCGCAGTGGGCTGCGAGCCAGGCGTCGAGGGCGGGGGCATCGGGGAAGAGGTTGACCGGTAGGCCGTCGAGGCCGTCCGACCGCGCGGTCGATCACTCTCGACTCGCTTTCGCAGGACGAAGCGGTCACTCTGATCGAGCGGTCCCTGGCTGCCAGCGATCCGGACGACGCCCCAGCCGGCGACGAACCCGAAACCCGATGCCGTACGGCACCTCGTCGGCTTGTGCGGCCACCTTCCTCGACCGGGCCTGACCTCCGGTCAACCCGGTGCGACGCACCCACCCGCCAGCTAACCTCCGAGCATGACCTGGCTCCCCCGCGACTTCACCCACCCGCTGCACGTCGACGTACCCGGCGGGTATCACCTGCGGCCGATTCGCGGGACCGACGCGGCCATCGACTACCCGACCGTCATGGGCTCGCGCGAGCGGCTGTGGAGCATCTTCGGGGAGGCCTGGGGGTGGCCCGCCGCCACCATCACGTACGAGGCCAATCTCGCCGATCTGGAACGGCACGCCGCCGAGATCGACGCCCACGAGTCCTTCAACTACGTGCTGCTCAACGACGACGAGAGCGTCGAACTCGGGTGTGTCTACATCGATCCGCCCGAGAAGGCCGGCGCCGACGCCGAGGTCTCCTGGTGGGTTGCGGACGGTGCCGTGGGGGGTCCGGCAGAGCGGGCACTCGACTCCCTCGTACCGCAGTGGATCGCCGAGGAGTGGCCCTTCGTACGGCCTCGGTTCATCGGGCGTGATCTGTCCTGGGCGGAGTGGCTGCGGCTGCCCGACGCCGGCGCATAACTCCTGTCGGACCCATCCGGTCGACTCGATACCGTCGGCCGGATTTCGCCCCTTGTGGGGGCGCTCACAGCGTTCACATAATCCTTCAACAGATTTTGACCAGCTCATGCCAGCAAGCGCACGACTTCCCTTCCGTCCGTACGTTTGGCATGAGCCTGACATTTCTGCGTATGTCCAACCCCCCACGGAAGGCATCACGTTGAAAAAGCTCATCACCGCGCTCAAGAGAGCCACGGCCGCCGGCGCCGCCGCGCTCGCGATCATCAGCCTTCAGCCGCTCTCCTCCGCGGAGGCCGCTCCGGCGCCCGTCGTCGGCGGAACCCGTGCCGCGCAGGGCGAGTTCCCGTTCATGGTCCGGCTCTCCATGGGCTGTGGCGGTGCGCTCTACACGCAGCAGATCGTGCTCACCGCCGCGCACTGTGTGAACGGCTCGGGCGCCAACACCAGCATCACGGCCACCGCCGGTGTCGTGGACCTCCAGTCCACCTCCGGGCGCGTCCAGGTCAGGTCGACCCGGGTCCTCCAGGCCCCCGGCTACAACGGCACCGGCAAGGACTGGGCGCTGATCAAGCTCGCCCAGCCGATCAACCTGCCGACGCTGAAGATCGCCACCACCACGCAGTACAACACCGGCGACTTCACCGTGGCCGGCTGGGGTGCGGCCCGTGAGAACGGCGCCCAGCAGCGCTACATGCTCAAGGCCACGGTGCCGTTCATCAACGACGCCACCTGCAGGGCGTACGGCGGCTACTACAGCGGGCTCGTCGCCGGCGAGGAGATCTGCGCCGGCTTCGCCTCGGGCGGTGTCGACACCTGCCAGGGCGACTCCGGCGGCCCGATGTTCCGCAAGGACAACGCCGGTGCCTTCGTCCAGGTCGGCATCGTGAGCTGGGGCGACGGCTGCGCCCGCGCCAATGCCCCGGGCGTCTACACCGAGGTCTCGGCCTTCGCCTCGGCCATCGCCTCGGCGGCGTCGACTCTCTGACGCGCACGGCATTTCCGTACTCCGCACTTCGTACGACGTCCACGGGCCCGGCGTTCTCTGCGCCGGGCCCGTACCCGTACCTCGTGGGGGCTGACGCCGGCAGGGTGAGTCGTCCCCGCCGCCCCTACCCGTCCCGTCCTCGGGGGGCTCCGCCCCCGAACCCGCGGCTCACACGCCGGAGGGGCTGGAAGATCCCGGCCGGCGTTGCTCAGAAGCCCCCGCCGAAGTCCCCGCCGCCCCCGAAGTCCCCTCCCCCGAACCCGCCCCCGAAGTCCCCGGAGTCGAAGTCCGCGCCGGACATGTCACCGCCCTCGTAGCCGCCGGGGTCCCGGAAGTCGCCGTACCCCTCGCCGTAGTCGGCGGCGTACGACGGGGTGGCCATCATCCCGCCGAGCATCGTGCCGACGAGGAGGCCGGGCAGGATGCCGCCGCCGAAGTAGCCACCCGCCCAGGGGCCGTACGCCGGGCCCGCGTCCCAGTAGGGGCGGGGTCCTGAGGCGGTCTCCACCTCGCGGACCGCCGGGTCGTTGCCGTCGGCCAGGCGGGCCTGGTCGGCCGCGCAGACCGGGACCTCGCGGGGTGCGGCCCCCGCCGGCGTCCACGGCGCGTCGGTGACCGACGGGCCGTGCCGCGGGTCGAAGAAGCAGGGGCCACGGCGTTCGGGCAGCGGGCGGCCCTCGCGGCGCGCGGCCAGTCGTGCGAGCGAGAAGCGGCCGTCCGCCAGGGTCTGTGTCACCGCGCGCACCTCCTCCGGCCGCCGGGTCGCCGCCATCAGCGACTTCGCCTTGTCGTACGCGTCGAGCGCCTGTTCGTAGTCCGCGCGCATCGCGTCGTCGGCGCCCGTCTCGGCGGGGTGGAAGTCGAGGCGGTCGAGTTCCTCGCCGAACGCGGTGATGTCCTCGTCGACGACGACCGTCAGCTTGGCGAGCGCGGCCCGCCGCTCCTCCTCGTGCCGCGCGCGGTTGCGCCGGACCAGTGCGTACGTGCCGGCACCGCCCACCGCCAGCATCACGCCGACAGTGGTCAGCGCACCGGCGTCCACCCCGTCGCCGCCACCGGAGCCGCTCCAGGTGGCGGGCGCCGACCCACCGACGTCGCCGCGCAGCGCCGCGTCGACGAAGTCGTTGAGCTGGGCCTTCGGATCACCCGCACTTCGCACCGCCGTCACCAGGTTGTCGACCGCCGAGGCGCTCAGCACGCCGCCGTCGGCCCGCGCGTCGAAAAGGTCGCCGAGGCGAACGGCGTACAGCCCGGTGACGCCTGTCTCCGTACGGAGGTTCGTGAAGAGGTTCTCGGCGGGGTAGTCGGCCGGGAGAACGGCCACGAACACGGGTTTGTCCGCGTCCTTGATCTTGGCGGCGAGCGCGTCGGCGTCGGACGCGGACAGCAGGTCGGAGGCGGCCGGGTCCACGTACACCGGGCTCGCGCGGAGCGCTTCGGCGACCCTGGAGAGATCGGTGGCCGCCCGGGCGCCGGGCGCGGCGGCCGTCAGCAGCGCCAGTGCCGCGAGCGTCGCGACGAAGGGCACCAGCAGCAGGCGTACGAGAGAACGGACCAGTACGGCCTTCATATCTTCGAAGCTACCCGAATCAGGAGAGAAACGGACATCGGTCCTGGTGAGGGTTTCCGCTTGCTCCGCCCCTCCGTCTCCCCACCAGGACCGCTGCCGTATCGCTCAGGCCGCCCGGTACGCGGCCCTCAGCTTCTCCGCGGCCGCGCCGTACCGGCCCGTCAGCAGCAGATGGTCGGCGTCGGCGAAGGGCTTGGCGGCGGCCGCCGTGAGGCCCTGCCCGATCCTCGCCTGCACGATCAGCCGTGCGTGGGTGACGAGCGTGCGTCCCGCCTTCTCGTCGTGCGCCCTCTCGGCCACGGTGGCCGCGACCGACAGCGCCTTCAGGGTCTTCTCTCCGCCCTCCGGGATCCTGGTCCTCGTCGTGAGCCCCCAGCCGTACGGGAACTGCGGATCGTACGCCGTGTCACCCACGTTGATCGGCAGCTGGGCCTCCGACTTCGGCCAGGTGAGAGGGAGTTGGCCGGTGAACGCCCGTCTGCCGTAGAGCACGTCGGCGACGCCGTCGCCCTCGGTGCCCGGCAGCCAGGAGGCGACCAGGGCGTCGATGCCGCCGAGCCGGTCACCGATGAGCTGCGGACGCCCCGCGACGACCAGCACCGCGCACTTCATCGCCGCGCACACCGTGTCGACCGCTGCCTTGTCGGCGTCGGTCAGCTCCAGGTCGTTGCCGTTGCCGACGTCGCCCATGCCCTCGGCGTACGGGGTTTCGCCGACGACCACGACACCCACGTCGAAGCCGTCGGTCGGGGCGGACGCGTCCTTCGAGTAGGTGACGTCGCCGCCGGCTTTCCGCATGCCCTCCAGGACGGTCGTGCCCTCGGTGATGTCCCCGGAGGAGCCCTGCCAGGTGACGGTCCAGCCGCCGGTCTGGCTGCCGATGTCATCGGCGTTGGATCCGGCGACGTACACCTTCTGGGACTTCCTCAACGGCAACACACTGTCGGCGTTCTTCAGCAGCACCTGTGACTTCGCGGCCAACTCCCGTGCCACCGCCCGGTGTTCGGCCGATCCGATGTCCGCCGCGCCACTCGTGTCGGCGTACGGCCGCTCGAAGAGGCCCAGTTTGAACTTCTGGGTGAGGATGCGGGAGACGGCGTCGTCGATCCGCTTCGCGTTGATCCGGCCGGCGTTCGCCTCGGCGACGAGGGCGGTGCGGAAGTCCTGGTAGGCGTACGGAACCATGATCATGTCGAGGCCCGCGTTGACGGACGTACGGACGTCGGAGGCGTAGTCGCCGGGGATCTGGTCGATGGCCTGCCAGTCGCTGACGACGAAGCCGTCGAAGCCCATACGGTCCTTCAGCACGCCGTTGATCATGTCGGCGCGGGCGTGCATCTTCACCGGTCCCTGGCCGTCCCCGGCGATGTCGAGGGAGGAGTAGGACGGCATGACCGAGCCGACACCCCGGTCGACGGCGTCCTGGTACGGGGCCAGGTGGACCGCCTCCAGCTCCTGCCGGGTGACCTCGGTGACGCCCTGGTCGATGGTGTAGGAGCCGGTGGTGGAAGAACCGTACGTCGTACCGCCGTCGCCCACGAAGTGCTTGGCGGTGGCCAGGACCCTGTCGTTGTCCTTCAAATCCGTTCCGTTCGCCCGCCCTTGGAGGCCCTGGATCACCGTCTCCATCTGCTCGACGAGCGCCGGGTCCTCACCGAACGACTCGTACGTCCGCCCCCAGCGTTCGTCGCGGGCCACGCAGAGACAGGGCGCGAAGTCCCACGGGATGCCGGTGGCCCGGACTTCGGCTGCCGTCACCTCGCCTGCCTTGTACGCGAGTCGGGGTTCGCGGGCGGCTCCGATGCCGATGTTGTGCGGCAGGATCGTGGCACCGACGAGGTTGTTGTGGCCGTGCACGGCGTCCACCCCGTAGATCAACGGGATCTGGAACCGCGTTGCCTGCGCCCGGAGTTGGAAACCGTCGATCATCTTCGCCCAGGCCGCCGGGGTGTTGGGCACGGGCGTCGAACCGCCGCCGGAGAGCAGTGAGCCGAGGTCGTAGGAGGCGATGTCACCGGGTGTCGCCGCGACTGCGCCGCGCTCGGCCTGGGTCATCTGACCGGCCTTCTCCGCCAGGGACATCCGGGAGAGGAGGTCGGCGACGCGCTGCTTCACCGGCAACCTGCCGTTCAGGTACGGGAGTCCGTGTGCGTCGATGACGATCTGCGGGGTCTCGGCCGGGGCCCTGGCTCCGGTGACCGTGAGCTTGAGTGGGATCGTCTCCGCCGACTCCGCCGGCCTGTCCTTGCGGGTGGGGACCTGGATCGTGCGGGAGGTGCCGGAGGCCGTGCCCGCGGGGAAGGTGAGCTCGCCGTGGACGGGGGTGTAGTCGGCGCCGTCCGTTGCCGTGCCGCCGGTCGTCGTCTCGTATGTCACGGTCACGGGGTCGGCGAGCGGGGCGGATCCGGTGGTGCCGACGGTGACCCCGACCGTGGCCGTGCCGCCCTCCTTCACCGGGTACACGGCCGAGCCGGTGGTGACGGACGCGCGCAGCGACTGATCCGCCCTGCCGTACAACTCGACGCCGTCCATGGCGAACCGGTCGCTGATCCCGGCGGGGAGCGTGAGGGCGTACCCCCAGGTCTCGGTGAGGCCGAGGATCTGGTCGATGCCGCCGACCGGCTGGTAGTCCGTGCGGTACACGAAGTCGGTGAAGGGGATCTCGATCCGCTTCCAGCCCGTGAAGTCGTCGGTGAAGGAGGTCGTCCAGAGCTCGGAGGCCTCGCCGTTGGCGCCGCCGTCCTTCAGCTCGAAGCTGACCTTCCTGCCGTTGTCCCGGCCCTCCCACCAGAACCGGATGCCCTTGCTCGCCGACCAGTCATGGGCGGGCTCGGCGAAGGCGAAGTCGTGGGTGAAGCCGCCGTAACCGCTGATGTCGTGGGTACCGGTGAGTACCCTGGCGCCCTCGGGTGCGTCGGCCCTTTCGGTGAGGGCGAGTCGGGGCGGGTCGTCGGTGTCGCCGCCCCAGGTGAAGATGCCTTCGGCGGGCGGGGAGGCGAAGGGGACCTCGCCCTCGAAGCGGTCGACGGGGACGGGGACGGGGTCGTCCGCCCCGGCCGCCGTGCCGGCGGCGGCCAGGGGCAGCAGCCCGGTCAGCAAAGTGGCGGAGACGAGCAGGGCGGTTCGTCGCATGGACCTTCCCTCGGCTCTCGGAGTCCTTTAGCCCACTTGAACACCTTGCGTGTGCTCTCGGCTGGGAACACGCCGCGAGTCAACAAGTGCCCCTCTGAACCGTCAAGGTGCCGAACACGCCTCGGGCCACTTCGCCCGGAACCCTCTCCCTACTTCGCGGGCTCCACGCCCGCCCGCAGCAGCCCGTACGTGTAGGCGTCCGCCAGCGCCTCCCACGACGCGGCGATCACGTTCTCGGCGACGCCCACCGTCGACCACTCGCCCTTGCCGTCCGAGGTGGAGATGAGGACCCGGGTCGTGGACTGCGTGCCGTGCTTGCCCTCCAGGATGCGGACCTTGTAGTCGACCAGCTCCAGCTCTGCGAGCGGCGGGTAGATCTTCTCCAGGGCCACCTTCAGGGCGCGGTCGAGGGCGTTCACCGGGCCGTTGCCCTCCGCCGTCGCGACGATGCGCTCGCCCTTGGCGAAGAGCTTGACCGTGGCCTCGTTGGCGTGGCTGCCGTCGGGGCGGTCCTCGACGATCGCGCGCCAGGACTCGACCTCGAAGTACGTACGGGCCCTGCCCTCGGCCTCCGCTCGCAGCAGCAGTTCGAAGGACGCGTCGGCCGCCTCGAACGTGTAGCCCTGGAGCTCGCGCTCCTTGACCCTCTTCACGACCCGGGCGACGAGCTCGCGGTCGTCGCCCAGGTCGACGCCGAGTTCCTTGCCCTTGAGCTCGATCGAGGCGCGGCCGGCCATGTCGGAGACCAGCATCCGCATGGTGTTGCCGACCTGCTCGGGGTCGATGTGCTGGTAGAGGTCGGGATCGACCTTGATCGCCGACGCGTGCAGGCCCGCCTTGTGGGCGAAGGCGGAGACTCCCACGTACGGCTGATGCGTGGACGGCGTCAGGTTGACGACCTCGGCGATCGCGTGGGAGATCCGGGTCATCTCGCGCAGCGCGCCGTCGGGCAGGACCTGCTTGCCGTACTTCAGCTCCAGGGCCGCCACGACCGGGAACAGGTTGGCGTTGCCGACGCGCTCGCCGTAGCCGTTCGCCGTGCACTGGACGTGGGTCGCGCCCGCGTCGACGGCGGCGAGGGTGTTGGCCACCGCGCAGCCCGTGTCGTCCTGGGCGTGGATGCCGAGACGGGCGCCCGTGTCGGCGAGGACCGTGGCGACGACCGCCTGGACCTGGGCCGGGAGCATGCCTCCGTTGGTGTCGCAGAGGATGACGACATCGGCGCCCGCCTCGGACGCGGCGCGGACGACTGCCTTGGCGTACTCGGGGTTGGCGCGGTAGCCGTCGAAGAAGTGCTCGCAGTCGACAAAGACACGGCGGCCCTGGGAGCGCAGGTGGGCGACGGTGTCCCGGACCATCTCCAGGTTCTCGTCGAGGGTCGTGCGCAGCGCCAGTTCGACGTGCCGGTCGTGGGACTTGGCGACCAGGGTGACGACGGGTGCGCCGGAGTCGACGAGTGCCTTGACCTGTGGGTCCTCGCTCGCCCTGCCGCCCGCGCGGCGGGTGGCGCCGAAGGCCACCAGCTGGGCGTGCCTGAAGTCGATCTCCTGCTGGGCGCGGGCGAAGAACTCGGTGTCGCGCGGGTTGGCGCCCGGCCAGCCGCCCTCGATGAAGCCGACGCCGAAGTCGTCCAGGTGCCGTGCGATGGCCAGCTTGTCGGCGACGGTGAGGTTGATGCCCTCGCGCTGGGCGCCGTCGCGCAGGGTGGTGTCGAAGACGTGGAACGAGTCGTCGAGTTCGCTGCTTTCCGTCATGATCTCAAGGCTCCTGAGGATGTCGATCTCGGTCTGTACCGGAATGACCGGCTCCACCGTCCCCCAATGATCCCTCGCGCTCGTTCTCCGGCTGAAGGTGGGCCAGAAAAGCGAAAAACCCCTCGCGGGTGCGAGAGGTCTGCGCGCGGGTCGAAGACGACGATGGCCGCCCGTACCTGGTCGTACGTGGCGGTCACTGCGGACCGGCGCGCCTGCTGCCAATAATCGTGGCGAACGAGAGCACGGTGGCAGTCTGGCACAGACCTCCCCAGTGCTCACCGTCCGTCTCAGGATGCGAACACTGGGCTGATCACCGCAGGTGCCGCAGGAACGCGTCGGCGCTGTCGGCGATCCGGCCCTGCAGGACCTCGGCGGTCGCGGTGCCGCCGGTGGCGTCCGGGGTGACCAGGGTGGTGGTGCCCTTCCTGAGGTCCCGCGGGCAGACGCGGCGCTCCTTGCCGTACTGGCTGCCGGGTTCCGCCACCTCCGGCATGAAGGCGGCAACGACGAACCCGGCGACGCGACGCGGTCGCGCGGGAAGACGACGCCGATGTTGTTCTGGGCGGTCTCCTGGAGCGTGCGGTCGGCGTAACGGCCGCTCACGGAGATCGCGGAGAGCTGCCCGCTGCATCCGCCGGGGACCTCGATGCCGAACCCGACCCGCTTCCCGTGCCGATGTCGTGGATCCACACGTCGGTGTCCTCGGCGGACGGTTGGTACTCGGCGCAGACCCAGCGGCCCTCGCCGAGGACCGCCAACAGCCCGCCGAACCCCGCGAAGCGGAGCTTGCCGGTGCGCGGATCACGTACGCACACGCCGCCGTGGACCACATCGGGGTTCAGGCCCTCGGCGTCCGAGGAACCCCGTACGTGGCCGGGAATCTGCGCCACACAGCAAAGGGCCGCCCCGGACAGACGCGAACTCCGAGGCGACCCAAACCGCCGAGGGCGCGGGGTTGTATCGATCTGTGGCTCCGCCGCGGGGCGCGACCAGCCCCCACCGGCCCGCGGCCGAAGAACCGCCTACCTGCCTGGCCCTCAGCCGAGAACACGCATCCAGCCGTGCTTGTCCTCGGCCGTGCCGCGCTGGATGTCGAGGAGCGCCTCGCGCAGCCGCAGCGTGACCTCGCCGGGCTCGCCGCCGCTCTGCTGCCACTCGACGCCGGTGCGCTTGACCGTACCGACGGGGGTGATGACGGCCGCCGTACCGCAGGCGAAGACCTCGGTCAGGGTGCCGTTCCGGGCGTCGCGCTGCCACTCGTCGATGGAGATGCGGCCCTCCTCGGCGGTGTAGCCGAGGTCGCGGGCGACGGTGAGGAGGGAGTCGCGGGTGACGCCCTCCAGGATGGAGCCGGTGAGGGTGGGGGTGACGATCCGGTCCCCGTACACGAAGTACAGGTTCATCCCGCCGAGTTCCTCGATCCACTTGTGCTCGACCGCGTCGAGGTAGCAGACCTGGGCGCAGCCCTGCTCGGCGGCCTCGGCCTGGGCGAGCAGGGAGGCCGCGTAGTTGCCGCCGGTCTTGGCGTCGCCCATGCCGCCGGGGACGGCGCGGACACGGTCCTCGGAGAGCCAGATGGAGACGGGCTTGACGCCACCGGGGAAGTAGGCGCCGGCGGGGGACGCGATCACCAGGAACAGGTACTCGTTGGCCGGCTTGACGCCCAGGCCGACCTCCGTGGCGATCATGAAGGGGCGCAGGTAGAGAGACTCCTCGCCGCCGTGCGCGGGCACCCAGTCACTGTCCTGCCGCACCAGGGCGTCGATGGCCTCGATGAACGTCTCGACGGGCAGCTCGGGCATCGCGAGACGGCGCGCGGAGTTCTGGAAGCGCAGAGCGTTCTTCTCCGGGCGGAAGGTGGCGACGGAGCCGTCGGGCCGGCGGTAGGCCTTGAGTCCCTCGAAGATCTCCTGCGCGTAGTGCAGGGTCATGTTCGCGGGGTCGAGGGAGAGCGGGCCGTACGGGACGAGCCGGCCGTCGTGCCAGCCGCGGCCCTCGGTCCACTTGATCGTCACCATGTGGTCGGTGAAGTGGCGGCCGAAGCCTGGGTTGGCCAGGATCGCCTCGCGCTCCGCGCCGGAAAGTGGCGAGGCCGAGGGCTTGAGCTCGATCGTGGGCGTCGTCATGAGTGGTTGTCCTTCACCGGTTCTCGTGTGTGACGGGCCGCGCCCCACGCCCATGACTGCCAGTGACCAGTAACGAGTGACTGGTGGCCGGTGTTAGGACGTCCGAGCATTCCCTCGGTCCGCGGCTCCGCGTTCGATTATCGCGCGGGCGGGGCCATGGACGAAAAGGGCGTGAATGCGACCCAGGGGATGATGGTGACACCCGGCGGGGACATAAGAGAAGCCGCCGGGTGCATATGCGACCCGGCGGCTTCGAAAGACTCGAGTGAGTGCCGCGGATCAGCCGGCTACTCGTACAGCGAGGGCGTCGCCGATCTCTTCGGTCGTGCGGGTCGTGGTGCCGCGCTCCGCGAGGTCGGCGGTGACCGCGTTCTCGATGCGGACGGCCTCGGTCTCGTAGCCGAGGTGGCGCAGCAGGAGGGCGACGGACAGGACGGTGGCACTGGGGTCGGCCTTGCCCTGACCGGCGATGTCCGGGGCCGAGCCGTGCACGGGCTCGAACATCGAGGGGTACTCGCCGGACGGGTTGATGTTCCCGCTCGCGGCGACGCCGATGCCGCCGGACACGGCCGCCGCGAGGTCGGTGATGATGTCGCCGAAGAGGTTGTCGGTGACGATCACGTCGAAGCGCTCGGGCTGGGTGACGAGGTAGATCGTCGCCGCGTCCACGTGCATGTACTCGGTGGTGACGTCGGGGAACTCCTCGCCCACCTTGTTGAAGATGTCCGTCCACAGGTGACCGGCGTGCACGAGCACGTTGTTCTTGTGGACGAGCGCCAGCTTCTTGCGGGGGCGGGCCTGGGCGCGGGCGTAGGCGTCGCGGACGACACGCTCGATGCCGAACGCGGTGTTCAGCGACACCTCGGTGGCGACCGCGTGCGGGGTGCCCTGGCGGATGGTGCCGCCGTTGCCGGTGTACGGGCCCTCGGTGCCCTCGCGGACGACCACGAAGTCGATCGCGGGCTGTCCGGCGAGCGGGGTGGCGACACCGGGGAGGAGCTTCGACGGACGCAGGTTGACGTGGTGGTCGAAGGCGAAGCGGAGCTTCAGCAGGAAGCCGCGCTCCAGGACACCGGAAGGCACGCTCGGGTCACCGATCGCGCCGAGCAGGATGGCGTCGTGCTTCTTGAGCGCGTCCAGGTCGGCGTCGGTGAGGGTCTCACCGGTGGCGTGGTAGCGCCGGGCGCCGAAGTCGAACTCCTTGGTCTCCAGCTTCACATCCTGCGGAAGGACGGCGGAGAGGATTCTGAGCCCCTGGGCCACGACCTCCTGGCCGATGCCGTCACCGGGAATCACTGCGAGATTGATGCTGCGAGACATACCGGCACCGTACTCCTGGTCCCATGGGATGACACACCTTGTCCGCGATACGGACATGAGGTGAACGGCGGCGACCGCTCTTCGGCCGGCGTTCACCCGTATGTGTGGCGGGCGTTGGGGATTGCTGGAAGGTTGCCCCCCATGGACAGTCCTCCGGACACCCCCGACGTCGGCATTCCGCCGCAGCCGGCCCGCCGGATGCGCATGGCGGAGCAGTACGAGTATCTGCGGACGCGGCTCACCCGGCGCCGTGCGCTGGTGACGGCGGGCGCGCTGGCCGGCGGCGGCCTGCTCACGGGCTGCTCGTCGGGCACGGGCCCGGCTGCCCCCGCCACCAGCGGGGTCCCCGGCGCCGCCGTCGTCCCGTTCGGCCGCCACCTCGCCTTCGGTGCCGACCCGAGGACACAGATGCGGATCTCCTGGCAGGTCCCGTTCGCGGTGCGGAAACCGTACGTCCGGATCGGACCGGCGCCGGGGAACCTGAGCCGCCGCATCGACGCCGAACTGCGCCCGCTGCACACGCCGGGTCTGACGGGCGTACGCCTCGACCTGGACCAGTACTACGTGCACGCGGCCCTCGACGGACTGCGCCCGGGGACGACGTACTACTACGGCGTCGGTCACGAGGGCTTCGACCCGGCGTCGAGCGACCGCCGGTCCACGCTCAGCGCGTTCCGCACGGCCCCCGCGACCGCGCCCGCGAGCTTCGTGTTCACGGCCTTCGGCGACCAGGGCGTCACGCCCGACGCGCTCGCCAACGACAAGGTGATCCTCGGCCGTGACCCCGCCTTCCACCTCCACGCCGGTGACATCTGCTACGCCGACGTCACCGGCCACGGCAGGAAGTCGGACAGCTACGACCCGACCGCCTGGGACCTGTTCCTGAAGCAGACGGAGACGGTCGCGAAGTCGGTGCC
Source organism: Streptomyces sp. ADMS (assembly GCF_033441795.1). Classification (NCBI taxonomy): domain Bacteria; kingdom Bacillati; phylum Actinomycetota; class Actinomycetes; order Kitasatosporales; family Streptomycetaceae; genus Streptomyces; species Streptomyces sp. ADMS. Next base: position 16,588 of record NZ_JAVFVX010000109.1, read on the forward strand.
GTGGATGGTGACCACCGGCAACCACGACATGGAGGCGTGGTACTCACCGAACGGGTACGGCGGCCAGTCGGCCCGCTGGTCGCTCCCGGACAACGGCTTCGACCCCCGGAACACCCCGGGCGCCTACTCGTTCACCTACGGCAACGTCGGGGTCGTGGCGCTGGACGCGAACGACGTGTCGTACGAGATCCCCGCGAACCTGGGCCACACGGACGGCCGCCAGACGGTGTGGCTGGACCGGCGGCTGGCCGAGCTGCGCGCGTCGGACGCGGTCGACTTCGTCGTGGTCTTCTTCCACCACTGCACGTACTCGACGTCCACCCACGGCTCCGACGGGGGCGTACGGGACGCCTGGCTGCCGCTCTTCGACAAGCACCAGGTGGATCTGGTGATCAACGGCCACAACCATGTGTACGAGCGGACGGACGCCCTCAGAGGCGGCCGGGTGGGCAGGCGGGTGCCGGTCGGCGCGTCGACCGACCCGACGCGGGACGGCACCGTGTACGTCACTGCGGGCGGCGCGGGCCAGAGCCTGTACGGCTTCCCGTACGGGGTGAAGGACAGCTTCGAGGGGAAGGCCGCCGACCGGGAGTCGGTGGAGAGCTACTACTGGACGAAGTCGCGGGAGCGGCACGAGGACACCGTGGAGTGGTCGCGGGTGCGCTACACCGGCTTCTCGTTCCTCTCGGTGGAGGCGAAGGCCGGCGTACCGGGTACGGCTCCCCGGCTCAGGGTGTCGGCGCTGGCGCAGAGCGGGGAGCGGATCGACCACTTCGAGGTGCGGCGCGCGTAGCGAGCTGCTCTCAGTGACCCGTCTGGCCGCCGTTGTCCCTGCGGTCGAGGGCGCGCTGGAGGGCGGCGGCGGCGTTCTTGCGCTCGGACTCGCTCGTCGGGGAGACGTGGCGGACTCGGCGGCGGACGGTCGTCTCGGCCATGGGAAATCGACTCCTTCGAAGAAACCGGGAACCCGGAAGGGAGCGCGGAGGGGGGATTCGAGACGCCGGATCGGACGGGGAGCGGGGTACCGCAGGGGTTGCCTGCACGGGGTACCGGCTCACGCCCGTCATTCGCTTGGTCCAGCGAGACGTTCGGCTTCTACAAAGCTAGGTGAGGACAGGGCATCTGTCTCCACAATTACTCGGACTTCCTACTATCTGAGACGGTGGGTTGGGTCACACCCCGCCGACCTGGCCTTTTACAGCACGTCGCCGTCCCGCCAGTCGAAGACGAGACCGTCCGCCGGGGCGAGCGAGCCGACAGCGGCCGGGCGCACGAAGACGCTGCCCTCCTCCTCCGGAAGGTGGACCACACCGTCCGGACCGAGAGCGCTGATCCGGCCCGGCCAGAGCTGCCAGCCCCGGGCCGCGTAGAGGAAGGAGCCGTCGACGCTCGCGGACAGTGCGCCGAAGTCGTAGCCCCCGTCGACGCACCGCTCCAGTGCGCCCATCACCTGCCCGCCGAGGCCGCGACGGCGGGCGTCGGCGCGGACAGCGACCGCTTCCACGTAGCCGACGCGCAGCCAGCGGCCCCGGTGCAGCGCGCGGCGCATGACGACCGAGCCGTGGGCGAGCAGACCGGTGCCGTCGTGGACGAGGGCATGGATGCCGCCGAGCGCGTGGTCCCAGTCCTCAGCGGAGAGGCCGCCGTCGAACGTGGCGTCCAAGAGCCCGCGGACGGCGGCGAGTTCGACGGAAGCGAGGTCAGCCGTGTGGGCGGTGCGCAGCGTGGGAGCCATGACACCAGTATTCCGGATCCCGAGGCTCAATTGATCCGACCTCCAACGCACAGAAAGGGCTGCACGACGTCTTGACGACTTCATCTCTGCCCACCGGCCTCATAGTCATCGGATGACTGAGTGACTGAAGGGGACTTCACGTCGATCGCGTGGACCCTTGGCTCTGCCCCTGCTTGCCACCGCGGTGACGGCCCTGCCCACCGAGACGGCCACGGCGGCACACACCGGGCCGGCTGCGTCTTGGGAGGTGAAGGCACCGCCCGGATCCCCCACGGCCGTCGTCGCGCTGGACCCGTCCGACGGCCACCCGACCCTCACGGTGACACCCGCCGGCGAACAGGTCCTCACCTCACCCCTCCCCCGAGGCCTGGTCACCGAACAGGCCGACTTCTCCGCGGGGTTGGAGTCGCGCAACCGCACCACCCGGGCCCAGGTCCGATTCCGCTCGGCGTTGAAGGCCCGGTTGCAGGCGAAGTTGACGCCGAGCCAGGGGTCGGCCATGCGCCGGGCGTGCTCCAACGCCCGCTCCCGCTCCGGGAATTCGGCCGACCACTGCAGTACGGCGCGCTCTCTGGCCTCCGCCTCTGACAGTTGCGGACGACGGGCCGTCAACTCGCTCCAGCGGGCGAGGAGTTCGGGCGACTCCGCAAGTCGTGCCCGGAAGTTGCGACGGTAGGCGTCGTGCCAGCCGGCGTCCGGGCCGATTCCCGTGCCGCTCACATAGACCAGGGCACGGACCCGCTCCGGATGGGCCAGCGCATAGCTCAGGGCCAGCTGCGCACCCCAGGAGTGACCGAGCAGCGTCATCCGTTCCAGGCCGAAGTGCCCTCGTACCGCGTCGAGATCGGCCACGGCCCGCTCGGTCGTCCACGGCCCGTCCGACGGGTCCGAGCGCCCGCAGCCGCGCTGGTCCCAGCGGACCACCGAGGCCACGTCCCCGAGGAGTCCGGTGACGTCCTCGAACATGTCCCACAGCCCGGGCCCGCCGTGGCACAGCGCCAGTGGCTCACCCTGCCCCGACCGGCGGGCCCACAACCCGGTCCCGTCGTCGGTCCGCACGGTCTCCGTCTCGCCGCGCGTCCAGGTCATGGGCCGAGTCTGCCCTGCCCATGACCCGGGTACGCGAGGGTGGTTCACCCCATGTGCGGGTACGTGTAGTCGGTCGGCGCGACCAGGGTCTCCTTGATGGCGCGGGTCAGCGTCCAGCGCATCAGGTTCTGCGGGGCGCCCGCCTTGTCGTTGGTGCCGGACGCGCGCCCGCCGCCGAACGGCTGCTGGCCGACGACCGCGCCGGTCGACTTGTCGTTGATGTAGAAGTTGCCGGCCGCGTAGCGCAGCCTCTCCATGGTGTACGCGGCTGCCGCGCGGTCACCGGAGATGACCGCGCCCGTCAGGGCGTAGTCGGACACGGACTCCATCTGGGACAGCATCACGTCGTACTGGTCGTCCTCGTAGACGTACACGGCGAGGAACGGGCCGAAGTACTCGGTGGTGAAGACCTCGTTGGCCGGGTCCGTGCACCGCACGACCGTCGGGCGGACGAACCAGCCGACCGAGTCGTCGTACGAGCCGCCCGCCACGATCGTGCACGTCGGGTCGGCCTTCGCACGGTCGATGGCGGCCTTGTTCTTGGCGAAGGCGCGCTCGTCGATGACCGCGCCGATGAAGTTGGTGAGGTCGGTGACGTCACCCATGGTCAAGTAGTCGACCTCGGCGGCGAATTCCTCACGGAAGCCGTCGTTCCAGATCGAGGCCGGGATGTAGGCGCGGGAGGTGGCGCTGCACTTCTGCCCCTGGTACTCGAAGGCACCGCGTGTGAGGGCCGTCTTCAGGACCGCCCGGTCTGCGCTCGGGTGGGCGACGACGAAGTCCTTGCCACCGGTCTCGCCGACGAGACGCGGATACGAGCGGTACTTCTCGATGTTCGCGCCGACCGTCTTCCACAAATACTGGAAGGTCTTCGTCGATCCGGTGAAGTGGATGCCGGCCAGATCGTGGTGCTCCAGGGCCACATTGGAGACCTCGATGCCGTCACCGGTGACGAGGTTGATGACGCCCTTGGGCAGGCCCGCCTCCTCCAGCAGCCGCATGAGGAGAACGGCGGCGTGGGTCTGCGTGGGGGACGGCTTCCACACCACCACGTTGCCCATGAGGGCGGGCGCGGTCGGCAGATTGCCGGCGATCGCCGTGAAGTTGAAGGGGGTGATCGCGTAGACGAAGCCTTCGAGGGGGCGGTGGTCGAGGCGGTTCCAGACGCCCGGGGAGTTGGCGGGCGGCTGCTCGGCGAGCAGGTCGCGCGCGTACTTGACGTTGAAACGCCAGAAGTCGACCAGCTCGCAGGGACAGTCGATCTCTGCCTGCTGGGCCGACTTCGACTGACCGAGCATGGTGGAGGCGGCGAGCGTCTCGCGCCAGGGGCCGGCCAGCAGTTCGGCGGCGCGCAGAATGATCGCCGCACGGTCGTCGAACGACATCGCGCGCCAGGCGGGCGCGGCGGCGAGGGCCGCGTCGATCGCGTCCTGGGCGTCCTGCCTGGTGGCGTTGGCGTAGGTGCCGAGGCGGGCCTTGTGGTGGTGCGGCTGCACGACGTCGACACGCTCACCGCCGCCCATGCGCCGCTCGCCGCCGATGGTCATCGGCAGGTCGACGGGGTTCTCGGCGAGTTCCTTGAGCTTGACCTCCAGGCGGGCCCGCTCGGGCGAACCGGGGGCGTAGCCGTGCACCGGCTCATTGACGGGGGTGGGGACCTGGGTGACGGCGTCCATGGTTTCCGAATCTCCTTGCGGGGCGAGTGAGCGGGTGTTGTCGGGGGCCAAATCCCTTGGTCTCAGCCCTTGGTGAGGATCGAGTGTTCAAGGAAGGGGAGGCCGGCTGGGCGTTCGGCCGGCCGCCGCATGCTGTGCCTTGCCGGGGGCCGCTGCGCCTGACAGTGGCCGCGCCACGGGCCGGGCCCCCGGCCGAAAACTTGGGTGACGGTCATTGCTCAACCTCGGGTGAGCATGCTGCGGGCGAAAAAGAGCAGGTTGGCGGGTTTCTCTGCCAGCCGCCGCATGAAGTACCCGTACCAGTCCGTTCCGTACGCCGTGTAGACGCGCATCCGGTGTCCCTCGGCGGCGAGCCGCAGGTGCTCGTCGCTCCTGATGCCGTACAGCATCTGGAACTCGTACTCGCCGGGCTTGCGGCCTGCGCGCCGGGCGAGTTCCTGGGCGATGGAGATGAGGCGCGGGTCGTGGGACCCGATCATCGGGTAGCCCTCGCCCTCCATCAGGATCCTCAGGATGCGGACGTACGCCTTGTCGGTCTCCGGCTTCTGCTGGTACGCGACCTCGGCGGGCTCGTTGTACGCGCCCTTCACCAACCGTACGCGGCTGCCGCTGCCGGCGAGGCGGCGGGCGTCGGCCTCGGTCCGGTACAGGTAGGACTGGATGACGCAGCCGGTCTGCGGGAAGTCCTTCCGCAGTTCCTCGTGGATGGCGAACATCGAGTCGAGGGTGGTGTGGTCCTCCGCGTCGAGCGTGACCGTCGTTCCGATCGCGGCGGCTGCCTCGACGACGGGCCGGATGTTGGCGAGGGCCAGCTCATGGCCGCCCTCAAGCGCCTGCCCGAACATCGACAGCTTGACCGACATCTCGGCGCGGGTGCCGAGTTCCAGCTCGCCGAGCCGCTCGACCAGTTCCAGATAGGCGTCCCGGGCGGCAGCGGCCTGCGCGGGGGTGGTGATGTCCTCGCCGACCACGTCCAGGGTGACTTCCAGGCCCCGGTCGGTGAGGTCCTGGACGAGCGGTACGACGTCGTCGACCGTCTCACCGGGAATGAAGCGGTCGACGACCGGCCCGGTCACCGGGGCGGCCGAGATCAGCCGGCGCATCCGGTCGCTGCGCGAGGCGGCGAGAATCACGGGACCCAGCACGGGGCACCTCCACAAAAGGCCGGTAGACGGAGAACCACCGTGAAACCTAAGGATCCCTCCGATCGTGAGCCATCGACAGCTGTCACGCATCCGTGCCGCAGATCTCATACAGATGTCTGAAAGCGGTGCGGAAATGCGCGAGAATGCCCGAATGAGCCAGACGAGCGGCGACCATCACGGCGACTACCAGGAACTGGTGGACGACATCTCGGAGCTTCTCGGCGCCCCCGCGACGCTGGAGAACCGTGACTTCGAGCTGCTCGCCTTCGGCGCGTACGACAGTGAGGGCGAGCTGGACGCGTCGGCGCTGGACCCCGTCCGCGCCCGCTCGATCCTGACCCGCCGCTCGACCTCGGCGGTGCGGGCGTGGTTCGAGGGCTTCGGCATCACGCGCGCGACCGGCCCGGTCCGTATCCCGCCCACCCCGGAGGCGGGCGTCTACCGGGGGCGGATCTGTCTTCCCGTACGCCATCGGGGTGTCGTTCTCGGCTACGTCTGGCTGCTGGACGACGATCCCGGTCCCTCGGCGGAACAGCTGACGGCGGCCATGGAGGTGACGGCCCGGATCGGCGCGCTGCTGGCCGACGAGGCGCAGGCGGGGGCCGATCTGACCCGCGAGTTCCGGGCAGTGCTGACCGCCGAGCGCGGCTGGCAGCGGGACATGGCCGTGGCGGCGCTGCGCACGGCCCTGGGGGCGCGCGGCGAGGGCCCGCACGCGGTGGTGTGCGTGACGCCCTGGCCGTCGGCGGATCCGGACGACGCCCCGTCGGCCCGTACGGTGCCGCACGCGACGGCGGTGTGCACGGTGCCGTGGGGCACGGCGGCCCAGAGCCTGGCGCTGCTGATCCGGTTGCGCGCGACGGACGTACCCGCCCCGGCTCTGACGGCGGCGACCCGGCTGGTGAAGGAGACCGAGAGTGCGCGCGCGGCCGGCGTCGGCGCCCCGCGCACCGGCCTCGCCGGTCTGGACGGCGCCTGGCAGGAGGCCTCGGCGGCGGCCCGCGCGGCCCTGGCGGAACCGCGTCTCGGGCCGGTCGCGGAGTGGGGCGCCATCGGCCCGTACCGCCTCCTCACGGCGCTGCCCCCGGACACGGCCCGGGACCCCGCCGTACGCGCCCTGCTCTCCCCCGCCCACCAGGAACTGGCCCGCACCGCCGAGGTGTACCTCGACCGGGCGGGGCAGGCGGGCCGCACGGCCGCGGAGCTGGGTATCCACCGGCAGACGCTGTACTACCGCCTGTCACGGGTGGAGCAGCTGACGGGCCTGGACCTGGACGACGGGGAGGACCGCCTGCTGCTGCACATGGCGCTGAAGGGGGCGCGGCTGTAGAACCTGGCCGGCATCCGCGGGTTGACGCTGCGCGGCGAGTACCCGATTCCGTGGCCCACGGCGCAGAAGAGGGCCACGACCGGGTGTCGTGGCCCTCTTGCCTTCGGACCCTGCTCGCGAGCGGGGCCTTTCTGCTTGTGCCGGCGTGACCGGGAGACTCAGCGGGATCCGCCGCTGGTCAGTCCTTGCCGGTGAGCCGCCAGATCT